>NZ_JAQYWW010001187.1:0-700 GCF_036322525.1 Streptomyces sp. BE20
CGGACCGTTCGGCGCCGTCAAACCGTTCGACGCACCGTCCTGATTGACCGCCGTACCCCGCACCACCGCCAGCACCCGACGACCCGCAGCCCGCGCCGACGACAACCGCTCCACGAGCAGCATGCCGACACCCTCGGACCAGCCCGTCCCGTCCGCACCCGCACCGAACGACTTGCACCGGCCGTCGGGCGCCAGACCCCGCTGACGCGAGAACTCCACGAAGACGTCGGGCGTCGGCATCACGGTGACGCCGCCGACCAGCGCCATCGAGCACTCACCCGACCGCAGCGCCTGCACCGCCAGATGCAGGGCCACCAACGACGACGAACACGCCGTGTCCACCGTCACCGCCGGCCCCTCCAGGCCGAACGTGTACGAGATCCGCCCCGACATCACCGACGAAGCCGTACCCGTCAGCAGATGCCCCTCCACACCGTCAGCAGCCTCGACCGGTCCGGAGCCGTACCCCATGAACGAGGCACCGACGAACACACCGACCGGGTGTCCGGCCAGTCCGGCCCGTGGGTCCACGCCTGCCCGTTCGAACGACTCCCACGAGGTCTCCAGCAACAGGCGCTGCTGCGGATCCATCGCCAGCGCCTCACGCGGCGAGATCCCGAACAGCCCCGCATCGAAGTCCCCCGCCCCGTACAGGAACCCGCCCTCCCGGGCGTAGAACGTCCCCGCATGCTCCGGATCC
>NZ_JAQYWW010001188.1:0-233 GCF_036322525.1 Streptomyces sp. BE20
CCGCGCAGTCCGAACGCCTCGCGTTCTCCGCGCACCAGCCGGACGCGGCCGTCGCCGGTGACCCGGCCGAGCGCCCGGCCGCGTTCGGAGGTGAGCACGAGTCCGGTGTGCACGGGGAGGTCGCTGACGCCCTCGATGGACACCGCGGTGTCGTGGCCGGCCGAGAACAGCGCGTCGACGTCGTCGGCCGCCACGTGCAGCTCGGACATGCCGGTCCACCCGGAGGTGACCGC
>NZ_JAQYWW010001189.1:0-320 GCF_036322525.1 Streptomyces sp. BE20
AGCGGCTGACCCCCGCCTGCGCGGGGACGACCATAAGACACCAGCAACGAGCTGGCGGCTTTGCGACTGACACCCCCCCCCGACGCGCCCACGATCGGCCGAGCGCCCCGTAGGGGCAGAGTTACCACTGCAGGTACCATCTCGGGGGGCGCCTTCGGCGGCCGGCGCGGCTGACCCCCGCCTGCGCGGGGACGACCCGTTCGCATGTGCGGACGCTTACCGCGGCCCCGGCTGACCCCCGCCTGCGCGGGGACGACCCTGGCAGTCGATGGCTTCTTCTCCACAGTTGCGGCTGACCCCCGCCTGCGCGGGGACGACGA
>NZ_JAQYWW010001190.1:0-278 GCF_036322525.1 Streptomyces sp. BE20
GACGCCGACGCCCGCCACCCTGCGGACGCGTCGGCGCCGCCGGCACCACCCGCTGGAACAACTCCCACAACTCATCCGGCACCAGACGCTCCACGATCAGCACGCGAGCAGCCTACAAGCCCAAATGAGATGACTTCTAAGACGGTGACGACCACCCACGACCGGAGACCCCGGACACGCGGGCGTAGCCGCCTCCTGGAAGGACGCAGGCACGCACGGAGACCGGCTTCGCTTCGCCAGCCACCTGCAGCGACCCCCTGCAGCTCCCTCCCCAACCA
>NZ_JAQYWW010001191.1:0-397 GCF_036322525.1 Streptomyces sp. BE20
CGCCCACGAGCAGGTCCTCCCCGCGCAGGCGGGGGGCAGCCGGGGCGGCGGTCAGCTTGCGGACCTGAGACAGGGTCGTCCCCGCGCAGGCGGGGGTCAGCAGCGCAGGCCGCCTGATGGTACGCCAGATGCGGCGTCGACCCAGGAGCCGTATCCGGGACAGCACCTTGTAAAATCTGGTCAAGAAATGGCAAAGTCTCACTTCCGTGGCAGGTCAGAAAGCCTCCTCTCCGCGCGAGCGGAGGTCAGCCGGTAGAACATGGGCAGGGAGCGGGCGGTGGCGCCTCCTCTCCGCGCGAGCGGAGGTCAGCCGCCGGGTTCACCGGCGAAGGTCAGCCGGACCCGCTCCTCTCCGCGCGAGCGGAGGTCAGCCGCCGGCCAAGACGCAGAAGGTGCA
>NZ_JAQYWW010001192.1:0-365 GCF_036322525.1 Streptomyces sp. BE20
CGAGCTCTGGGGACAGCGGCGAACGCATATGCCGCTCTTGTTATACTGTAATTCCTCCCCTCAAGCGAGGGGGTCAGCCGCTCACGATCAGGTCTTGGGCGAGTACGTGACGGTCCTCCCCGCAAGCGCGGTGGTCAGCCGATCTCGAACAGTTCTTGGGAGAGCACGTGTCTGTCCTCCCCGCAAGCGCGGGGGTCAGCCGCCGCGCGGAACGTCCTCCAGGTCGTTGAGAGAGTCCTCCCCGCAAGCGCGGGTGTCAGCCGTAGACTGCGGCCGCCGACATCGCGCCGACGGGGTCCTCCCCGCAAGCGCGGGGGTCAGCCGGCGCGGGCCACCGACATTTCCGCAGGTCAGAAGTCCTCCCC
>NZ_JAQYWW010001193.1:0-328 GCF_036322525.1 Streptomyces sp. BE20
CCCTGCTCGACGAATGGGCCTACCAACGCCCCTACACCAGCAACCAGGAACGAACCGAAGCGCTCCCCGACTTCCTGCACGCCTACAACTACCATCGCTGCCACACCGCACTCGGAGGCCAACCCCCGATCACGCGTGTCCTCACTCGTGCGGGTCTAGACAGCGTGTGAGGCGTTAGGAGCCGTCGACCGGCTCCGGCGGTGCGGGCAGATCCATCACCGCGCGCAGGGCTCTCAGTGCCGCCACGGTGGCGGGTCTGTCCTTGCTGACGATGTCGTTGAAGCGTCGGCGGGCGGCGTCCGAGCGTGAGTGTGCCTGGGTGATCTGC
>NZ_JAQYWW010001194.1:0-280 GCF_036322525.1 Streptomyces sp. BE20
GACCAGTCCAGCTCGCCCCGTGCGCCGAGCTCCTCCAGGACCACCCGGTGGAGCTTGGCCCACACCCGGGCCCTGCTCCACTCGGTGAAGCGCCGGTGCGCGGTGGGCCCGGACGGACCGAAACAGGGCGGCAGCTGGGCCACGTGCACCCCGACGTCGCGACGAACACGATCGCCGCCAGCACCTCGCGGTCCCCGTAGCGGCGCCGACCACCGCCCTGCGGGCGGGTCGGCGCCGCCGGCACCACCAACTGGAACAACTCCCACAACTCGTCCGGCAC
>NZ_JAQYWW010001195.1:0-3089 GCF_036322525.1 Streptomyces sp. BE20
ACGAAGTCACCACCGTGCTCACGGCGTTGGCGACTCTGCATGTCAACGGTGTCCCGGTCGACTGGTCGCCGCTGTTCACGGGCGTCCGACCGGCCGAGCTGCCGACCTACGCCTTCCAGCACCAGCGGTACTGGCTGGAGACCCGCGCCCAAGCGCCGGCCGTGGCCGCCGACGAGGCGTTCTGGGACCCGATCGACCGTGGCGACACCGCCGGACTCGCCTCCAGGCTCGGTGTCCCGGTCACCACCCTGGAACCGCTCGTTCCCGCGCTGGCGTCCTGGCGGGCCCGCGGTCGGGAGCGCTCGCTGATCGACGGGTGGCGTCACCGTGTCACCTGGAAGCCCGTCACCGACCTGGCCGAGGCGGCGCCCCGTGGCCGCTGGGCGATCGTCGGTGACGAGGCGTCCGTACGCGTCGAAGCGTCCGAGTTCGCCGAGGCACTGACCGCGCTCGGCGCCGACGCCGTGGTCGTACCGCTCGGCGACCGCGCCGACCTGGTCACGCGTCTGCGTGAGATGGAGCCCGCAGGCATCCTCGTGCTCCCGGCCGTGTCCCTCGCGGGCGCACTGGCCGTCGTCCAGGCATCGGCCGAGGTCGCGGGCGGTGCGCCGCTGTGGTTGGCGACCCGGGGCGCGGTGTCCGTCGGCCGGGCGGACGGCGCGCCGAACGCCGTGCAGGCGGCGAAGTGGGGCCTGGGCCGCGTGGTCGGCCTCGAACACCCGGAGCTCCTGGGCGGACTGCTGGACCTGCCGGAGACCCTCGACGCCAGGGCGGTCGCCCGGCTCGGTCCGGTGCTGGCCGGTGCGCTCGGCCCCGAGGACCAGGTGGCGGTTCGCAGCAGCGGTGTTCTGGTCCGGCGTCTGGTGGCCGCCCCGGCGACCGGCGCAGCCACCTGGCGTCCGCGCGGCACCGTGCTGATCGCCGGAGGCACCGGCGGGCTCGGCGCCCAGGTCGCCCGATGGGCAGCCGCGAACGGCGCGGAGCGGATCGTGCTGGTCAGCCGGCGCGGCCCCGCCGCGCCCGGCGCGGAAGCACTGCTCGCCGAACTTCCGGGTGCCGAGGCGTACGCGTGCGATCTCTCGGACCGGGCCGCCGTCGAGGCGCTGCTCGCACAGGTCGGTGGGGTCGACGCGGTCGTGCACGCCGCAGGTGTGGCCGAGGACGCCGGGCTGGCCGACGCCGACGCCGGGCACCTGAACCGTGTGCTGTCCGGCAAGGTCGACGGGGCGCTGCACCTGGACGCGCTGGTCGGTACGCGTCTCGACGCGTTCGTGGTCTTCTCCTCGATCGCCGGAATCTGGGGCAGCGCCGACCAGGCCGCCTACGCGGCGGCGAACGCGGCGCTGGACGCCGTGGTCGCCGGACGCCGTGCCCGAGGACTGCCGGGCACCGCCGTCGCCTGGGGCCCGTGGGCCGAGGTCGGCATGGCCGCCGAGGCCGAGGTCGCCGACCGGCTGCGCCGTCGCGGCATCACCCCGGTCGACCCGGCGCTCGCGCTGGCCGCCCTGGCCGGCGCGGTCGGGGCCGGCGAGGACCAGGTGACCGTCGCCGACATCCGGTGGGCCGACTTCCTGCCCGCTTTCACCAGCACGCGCGCCCGGCCGTTCTTCGCGGATCTCCCGGCCGCCCGTGACCTTGCCGTCCCCGAGCCGCTGGGTGGCTCCCGGTCGTCCGCGTTCGTCCAGCGGTTGGCGGGCGTGCCGGTCGCCGACCGGCAGCGGCTCGTCGCGGACGTCGTACGGACGCACGTCGCCGCTGCCCTCGGTCATGCCTCGACCGGGGCGGTCGAACCGTCGCGGGCGTTCAAGGAGCTGGGCTTCGACTCGCTGACGGCCGTCGAGCTGCGGAACCGGTTGCAGGCCGCGACCGGGCTGGTGCTTCCCGCGACGCTGGCGTTCGACTACCCGAGCGCCGAGCGGCTCGCCGGGTTCGTTCTGGAGCAGGTGGTCGGCGGCGCGGACGCCGCGGGTCCCGCCGCTCCGGTGCCCTTGGCCGCCACCGACGACGACCCGATCGTCATCGTGGGGATGGGTCTGCGGTTGCCGGGTGGTGTGGGGACGCCCGAGGAGTTCTGGGATCTGGTCGCGTCCGGGAGGGACGGGATCGGGGCGTTCCCGACGGATCGTGGGTGGGATCTGGAGGGGTTGTACCACCCGGATCCGGAGCATGCGGGGACGTTCTACGCCCGGGAGGGCGGGTTCCTGTACGGGGCGGGGGACTTCGATGCGGGGCTGTTCGGGATCTCGCCGCGCGAGGCGCTGGCGATGGATCCGCAGCAGCGCCTGTTGCTGGAGACGTCGTGGGAGACGCTGGAAGCGGCCGGTGCCGATCCGCTCGGCCTGCGCGGCGAGCCGGTGGGCGTGTTCGTGGGTGCCTCCTTCATGGGGTACGGCACCGGGGCGGCGGAGAGCGGGGAGGGTCTGGAGGGGCATCTGCTGACGGGTACGGCTTCGTCGGTGATGTCGGGGCGGATCTCGTACACGTTCGGGCTCGAAGGCCCGGCGGTGACGGTGGACACGGCGTGTTCGTCGTCGTTGGTGGCCCTGCATCTGGCCGCGCAGGCGCTGCGGTCGGGTGAGTGCTCGATGGCGCTGGTCGGTGGTGTGACGGTCATGCCGACGCCGGATGTGTTCGTGGAGTTCTCGCGTCAGCGGGGTCTGGCGCCGGACGGCCGGTGCAAGTCGTTCGGTGCGGGTGCGGACGGGACGGGTTGGTCCGAGGGTGTCGGCATGCTGCTCGTGGAGCGGTTGTCGTCGGCGCGGGCTGCCGGTCGCCAGGTCCTGGCGGTGGTGCGGGGCACGGCGGTCAATCAGGACGGTGCGTCGAACGGTCTGACGGCGCCGAACGGTCCGTCGCAGCAGCGGGTGATCCGGGCGGCGTTGGCGCAGGCGGGGTTGAACCCGCAGGACGTCGACGCGGTCGAGGCGCACGGCACCGGCACGACGCTCGGTGACCCGATCGAGGCCCAGGCCCTCCTGGCCACCTACGGTCAGGACCGGGACGGCGGTGACCCGCTCTGGCTCGGGTCGGTGAAGTCCAACATCGGCCACACGCAGGCGGCGGCCGGTGTCGCCGGCATCATCAAGATG
>NZ_JAQYWW010001196.1:0-381 GCF_036322525.1 Streptomyces sp. BE20
CTGCCGCCTCGGCCGCGTCCCCGCCGCCCTCGCGGGCACCCCCGCCGCCCCGGGCGCCCCCCCCGGGGGCGGCCCCGGCGGGGGGGCGGCCCCCCCCCCCCCCCCCCGCGGTGGGCGCACGCCCCCCCCCCCCCCGGGCCCGGGGGCCGGGCCGCGGGGGGGGGGGGGGGGGGGTGTGGGGGGTGGGGGTGGTGGGGGGGCCGGGGAGGGGGGGGGGGGCGGGGGGCAGGCCCGCCGCGGGTGCCGGACCGGGGGGGGGCGGCGGGGGATGCGGGGGTGCTCGCGAGGGCGGCGGGGACGCGGCCGAGGCGGCAGCCGGAGAGCACCGCCCAGAGATCGGAAGGGCGACGGGTCGGGACGGAGGGTGCAATGAAGTGTAGA
>NZ_JAQYWW010001197.1:0-996 GCF_036322525.1 Streptomyces sp. BE20
CCTGGCCAGCCCCACCGGCATCTTCCTGCTGCGCCAGCACTTCGTGACGCTGCCCGTCCAGCTCGACGAGGCCGCCGCCATCGACGGCGCCGGCCGGCTGCGCACCCTGGTGAGCATCCTGCTCCCCAACTCCTGGGCGGCGCTGGGCACCGTCGCGGTGCTGAAGTTCATGTGGACCTGGGGCGAGTTCGCCTGGCCCTCGCTGGTCACCAACAACGAGATGCTGCGCACGCTGCCCGTCGGACTGGCCCAGTTCCAGAACCAGTTCGCCCCCCGCTGGGATCTCCTGATGGCCGGCTCCGTGCTGGCCGCGATCCCGGTGGTCCTCGCCTTCGTCCTCCTCCAGCGGACCTTCGTCCGCGGACTCACCGGTGGTGCGGTGAAGGAGTAGGACGAGAACCCCCCGAGTCCAGGTCGGGAAACCCGGGGAGAACCGCAGGCCCGGTCGTTGCCGGAGGGAGGCGACGACCGGGCCTGCGGCATGTCCGGAGCCGTTCCCGGGCCCTGCCCGTTGTCCCGCCCGCGGGCCCGCCGTGCCCCGGCGGACGGCGCCCGTCGTGCCCGGCCGTGACGCGGCGGAGCAGCGGGGGCCGGTCGCCGCACGGGGCCCGGGTACGGACGGTCCGCGGTCCGGAACGGCCCCGGCGCACGGGTGCGGCGGGGCAGCGGTGCGGCCGGCCCGGCGGCACGGAGCCCGGTGAGTGGTACGGCGCCCGGCCCGACCGGGGCAGACCGGGGCTCCGGCGCCGGAACGGGGGTTCGGGGCACAGGCTCGGCCCTGTCCCGAAACGCCGAAGACCTGGGCCGCGGAACAGCTGACGGTGCCGTTCCGCGGCCCAGGGGTCACGGGGGGTGCGGTCCGGCCGGTCGTCAGAACCGGGCGATCACGTACCGGTCGACGGTGTCCTCGTCGAGCTCGAAGCCCAGGCCGGGCCCGGTCGGGACGACCAGCGCGCCGTCGGTGAACTTCGGCGGGTTGACCAGGATGTTCTCCCG
>NZ_JAQYWW010001198.1:0-304 GCF_036322525.1 Streptomyces sp. BE20
ATGCCGCCCCCGTTGGTGAAGATCTCGCTGGACTCCGGCACATCGACAGTGCGGGGGGGGTGGGGCGGGCCGTGGGGGGGGGCGGGGTCGGGGTCGGGCGGGGGGGGGGGGGCGGGGGGCGGGCCCGGGCGGCGCCCCCCGCCCCCCCGCCCGCCGCGCCCCCCGGCCGGCGCCGGCCCCCCCCCCCCCACCCGCCGCCGGCGCCGCCCCCCGCGCCCGCGCCCCCCCCCCCCCCACCCCGCCGCCACACACACAATAAAAAAAAACAAAACACCCGACCACCAACAACCACACCCCCACCGAC
>NZ_JAQYWW010001199.1:0-446 GCF_036322525.1 Streptomyces sp. BE20
AGGCCGGACGCACCGCGATGGAGTACATGAAGTCCTTCTACACCGAGAAGATCTCCCCGGTCGGCACCAGCGCCCTCAACGGCTTCATCAGCGGCGACGTCGCGATGTTCCCGTTCTTCCAGTCGGTCATCGCCAACGTCCGGACCGGCGGCACCAAGACCGAGGGCAAGTGGGCCGTCGCCCCGATGCCCACCGGCCCCAGAAGCGGCTGCTCCATGGTCGGCGGCCACAGCCTGGTCGCAGGCTCCGCGAGCAAGAACCTGAAGGGCGCCGGCACCTTCATGCGCTGGCTGGCCTCCCCCGAGCGCAGCGCCCAGTACATGGACTTCCACGCGATCTTCCCGTACGACCTCGGCAAGGTGGACCCGGCCGTGAAGGCCACCGTGGACGGCAAGGTCAAGGCCGACCCCAACTGGGCGCCCATCTTCGAACAGCTCGCCCGCAAC
>NZ_JAQYWW010001200.1:0-1271 GCF_036322525.1 Streptomyces sp. BE20
CGGGACGGGTACCGCGCTGGGTGACCCGATCGAGGCCCAGGCGCTCCTCGCCACCTACGGCCAGGACCGTGCGGAGAACGAGCCGCTGTGGCTGGGGTCGGTGAAGTCGAACCTCGGTCACACGCAGGCGGCGGCCGGTGTGGCCGGGATCATCAAGATGGTGCAGTCGATGCGGCACGGGATCCTCCCGGGCACGCTGCACGTCGACGCGCCGTCCTCGCAGGTGGACTGGTCGGCCGGTGCGGTCGAGCTGCTGACCGAGGCCCGCGAGTGGCCCGCGACCGACCGGCCGCGTCGGGCCGGGGTGTCCTCGTTCGGCATCAGCGGCACCAACGCCCACGTCATCCTCGAAGCGCCGTCGGGCGCACCGGTTCCGGCGACCGTGTCGGACGAGGCACCGCTCCCGGTGCTTCCGATGACCCCGGTCGTCCTCACCGCCGCGAGCGAGCGGGCCCTCACCGGGCAGGTCGAGCGGCTCCACAGCTACCTGCTGGCACACCCGGACGCCTCGGTGCCCGATGTCGCCTGGACGCTCGCCCACCGGACGACGTTGCCCCGGCGCACGGTGGTGCTGGCCGCCGACCGCGACGAGCTGCTCACGGGGCTCGTCGCCGCGCAGCCCGCAGCCGAGGTCCGGCCCACCTCTCTGGCGGTGGTGTTCACCGGTCAGGGGTCGCAGCGGGTCGGGATGGGCCGGGAGTTGTACGACACTTTCCCGGTGTTCGCGACCGCCTATGACGAGGCGTGCGAGGCGCTGGGGCTGAGGCTGCACGGGCTGGACGCGGAGTCGCTGGACCTGACCGGCTGGGCGCAGCCGGCGATCTTCGCGGTGGAGGTGGCGCTGCTGGCGCTGGTGCGCTCGTGGGGTGTGACGCCGGATGTCGTGGCGGGTCATTCGGTGGGTGAGATCTCGGCCGCGTACGCCGCCGGGGTCCTCTCCTTGGCGGATGCGGCGACGTTGGTGGTGGCGCGGGGCCGGTTGATGCAGGCGCTGCCGTCGGGTGGGGCGATGCTGGCGGTCGGGGCGTCGGAGGGGGAGGTGTGCGGGGCGTTCCCGGACATCGACCTGGCGGCGGTCAACGGGCCGGCCGCGGTGGTCGTGTCGGGTGCCGAGGACGAGATCGTGCGGGTCGCCGAACTCGCTGCCGAGCGGGGTTGGAAGACGTCCCGGCTGCGGACGAGTCACGCGTTCCACTCCCGGCTGATGGAGCCGATGCTGGCGGAGTTCCGGGCCGTGGTGAGCGGTCTGGCCTTCCACGACCCGGTACTTC
>NZ_JAQYWW010001201.1:0-30547 GCF_036322525.1 Streptomyces sp. BE20
CGCCCCTACACCAGCAACCAGGAACGAACCGAAGCGCTCCCCGACTTCCTGCACGCCTACAACTACCATCGCTGCCACACCGCACTCGGAGGCCAACCCCCGATCACGCGTGTCAACAATCCTGCGGGTCAATACAGCTAGTCAGGCGGTCGGCGCCGTCGCCCGGCTCCGGCGGTGCGGGCAGATCCATCACCGCGCGCAGGGCTCTCAGTGCCGCCACGGTGGCGGGTCTGTCCTTGCTGACGATGTCGTTGAAGCGTCGGCGGGCGGCGTCCGAGCGTGAGTGTGCCTGGGTGATCTGCTCGACGGAGGGCCGCAGGCGTGTGGCGGGGTTGCGGTCCCGGGCGAGGATGTCGTCCAGTTCGCGGCCCAGGACGACGACGGCGTTCTGCGCGCGGGCGACGGCCTGGGTGTCGATGCCGGCGGCGAGCTGGTCGGCCAGGCGGTGGCCCGGCCTCGGGTAGTACGCGGCGATGGTGGCCCGCACGGCGGCGCGCTGCTCGCCGAGGGCGTCGTCCAGGAGAGAGCGGGCGGCGTCAAAGGTCGCCGTGTAGGCGACCTGCTCGGCGAAGTGGACCTCCATCGCGCGCAGGCGCGACGTCTGCGTCCGGGTGCGGGCCGCCCGGGCGGCGGCGCCCGCCACGTCGTGCAGGTGCGGCTCGTGGGCGGTGGCCGCGCGCTCCGCCTCGGCGAGGGCGAGCAGGCGGCCGAGAACGGTGTGACGCCCGGTCGTCTCGGCGGCCAGCGTGCGGGCGGGCGCGGTGCTGGCCTGGCCGGCCAGGGACCAGTGGCCTTCGCAAGCCTCGCGCAGGATCTGGGCGACATGGTGGTAGGCCTGGGCGAGGGTGGCGTCGGTGTCCTCGGCCGCCCATTGCGCGGAGGGCACCCGCTGGCGCCAGTGAAGAGCGGCGTCGGCGTCGCCGGACAGCCGGCCGGGCAACGGGAGGGGGCGGGGCGACCCAAGCACTTCAGCGGCCGCGGCCCGCACTCTCTCGCGCACCTCGCCGTCCAGCGGCAGCAGGTCCAGGGCCCCGTCGAGGGCGGTGTCCAGGCGCCAGCGGTCCGCGCTCGCCTTCTCGGTGGGGGTGGTGTCGCCGGGCGTCCGGTCGGCGAGTTCGGTGCACACGTGGGTGGTGAACGCCTCGATGCGGGCCGGGTGGAGGTGCGGGTGAAGGACGAGGAGGTCGCGCTGCAGGGCGATCGCGTCCCTTTGCCAGCGGGCGCGCTGGTCGCCGGTGAGGTCGGCGAGGGGCTGCGCCGTGAGGGGGGCGAGGTCGGCCAGACGCTCCAGGTACCAGGTGGCCGCGGCAAGGGCCGCCGGTTCCTCGCGCGCCGGCCAGGAGGAGTTGAGGATCCGCCAGTTCGCGACGAGCAACTGCCGGTCCTCCTCGCCGGCGGGCAGGTCGGCGAGCGCCCGGCGCACGATATCGCCCGGCCTGATCGGCACCAGCGTGGTGGCGTCGTGGCCGGTGGCGTTCGCCATGGCCTCCAGGTGGCCGAGGCGGTCGGTGTCGAGGAAGAAGTGCGCGGCGGCTACCGGGTCGGCGGTGAGCAGCGTGGGTCCGTCCGTGTCGCCGAGAAAGGGGTCGGTGTAGACGCTGGTGAGCGCGTGCTGCGGGGCGCGGTCAACGGCCTGGCTCTCTTTCTGGTGGCGGGAACCGGATGGGGTCGCAAGGCGAGCGTGCGCGGACGGCGACACCCGCAGCGGCGTCTTGGCCCGGTGGGCGGGAGCGGTGGCCGGCCCCTCCCACCGGGCGGGATCGGGCGCTGTTCGACTGGCCCGGTCGGGCGGGTGGCCTACCGGCGGCGACGGCCGCCGGGGCGGCGCGGGCGGGAGGGCTTGGAGGCGGGCGCCCGGCGCGGTGGCGGGCCGGTCGGGGTGCCGGGCCCGGCTTGAGCGGCCTGCTGGGCGGCGGCCTCAAGGCGTTCGCGGTCGGCTTCGCGGCGCACGCGCAGCAGTTGCAGGCGGTCGGTGATGCGGGCGGTGCGGTAGAGGTCGAGGGCCTTGGACAGGTGCTGCCACTCGGTGGGCCCCTCGCCCTCGGGGGGCGGGCCGAGCGGGTCGGTGCCGGTGACGCCTCTGCGCAGCCGCCAGTCGGCGACGGCGGTGACCAGGCGCCGGTAGAGGTGCTGCTGGGCGGTGTCGTCCTCGTCGGGGGCGGGAATCTGTTCGATCCACTCCTGGGGCGCTTCCTGTCCGGCGAGGGTCGCGGCAAGGGCGTCCTGGCCGAGGCGTTCGGCGCGGGGCAGCAAGACGGGCGCGGCGGGCCGGCGGTCGGCCGGCCCGGCCACGGCGAGGGCCGCCGGGTCGGTCGGATCGGGCCGCACCACGGAGGCGGGGGCCTGGCTGCCGTGCAGCAGTCGCAGGTGGACGAGCTGCTCGAGGGCTTGGCGGGTGAGTTGCTCGGGCGGCGGCCCGGGGTGGGGCTGGTGGGCGGTTCGGGTGCGGTGGTGCAGGGCGCGGATGCGCTCCTCGAGGGCGCTCCAGGCGGCGGCGTGCTGCTCGGCGTCGGGCTTGGGGCCGGGCCCGGGCAGGTGGGCGGGGACCTGGTGGAGGGTGCGCCAGGCGTCGGTGAGAGCCGCGGTGCGCTCCCACCGTGCGCGCAGGGCGCGGCCGGCCTCGGGGGGTGGGAGGGGTCCGAGCGGCGCGGCCCAGGCGGGGATGTCGGCGGCGAGCTGGGCGCCGCGGGCGGCGAGGTGGCGGTCGACGACGTCGCGGCGGGCGGTGAGGTGGCGCCGCCAATCGGCGGGGGTGTGCGGGTCGGTGAGGGCGGCGCGGGGGGTGAGCCAGTCGGGCAGGTCACCGTTGAGGTCGCCGGTGGGCGGCCGGTCGGGCAGCAGTCGCCGCAGGTGCTGCTCCGCGCCGACGCGGGCGGTGACGGCCTCGGCCCGCTGCCACGCGTCCCGGGCAATCTCGGTTCGCATCCGAGCGCGCTCGGTGTCGGCGGCGGCCGCCGCGGCGAGGTCGGGTGCGGTGGCCGGGGAGCCGGGGCGGGTGCGCTGGTAGTCCTCCCGCAACCGGTCGCGCCACGGCATCGCGCGGCGCAGCGCCTGCTCGGCGCGCAGGTGCACCAGGTCCTCGACGGCGGCGAGCTCGGCGCGGTGGTCGCCTTCGTCCTCGGCCCGCAGGCGGGCGCGCCTGGTCACGCGCAGCCGCTCGGCGAGTTGCGCGGCGGTGAAGGTGCCGTACGGGCGGTCGGGCCAGGCCGGGTGGCGGCGGCCGCCGGCGGTGACCGGGCGGGGGGCCGCGGCGGTCTCGGCGTCGGCGGCGTGCAGTTCGTCCAGGGCCCGGGCGCGGTGCCGCTGGGCGAGGGCGGCGATGCGCTGCAGTTGGTCGTCGGCCAGGGTGCGCAGCAGGCGGGCGCCTGGGTGGGGGTCGGCCTCCGCGTGGGCTTCGGCGGCGCGGGCGGTGGCGAGGCGCCGGTCGATGCGCCAGGCCAGTACGGCGCCGGGCACGTCCATCCCGGTCAGGGTTTTCTCGCGGTGGGCGGCGGCGAGGATCCGTTCGGGGGTGAAGCCGGTCTTCTCCGCGCGCCCGAGTGCGTTGACGACGGCGGTGAACGCGTCGTCGGCGATGAGCGGTTCGGCGGCGTGGTCGAGGGCGGCGCGGGCGGCGGCCTCGAAGCGCAGGCGGGTGGCCTGGGCGGTGGCGTCGGCGTACTCGGCGGTCAGCTGCCGGATGCCCCAAGCGCGTTCCTGTTCGGTGCGGATGGTCTGGCGGGCGGAGGGGGCGAAGCTGCTGTAGGTGGCGATCCGGGCAAGTGCCTGGTCGAGGGTCTGGTCGTCCTCGAGGGCGATGTAGAGGTGGTTGCCGGTGCGGCCGCGGGTGGCGGCGACGTAGGCGGCCTCGCGGCTGGTGCGGGTGGTGAGCAGGGCGTGGGAGCGGGTGACGGTCATGCCTTGGGCGCGGTGGATGGTGGAGGCGTAGCCGAGTTCGCAGTGCTCGCGCAGGTAGTCGGCGGGCAGGGTGAGACGGCCGCGGTGCTGGGTGTGGCGGATGACGGCGTCGCCCTGGGGGGTGTAGCGCTCGATCGCCCACACGTCGCCGTTCTTGACGAAGTCCTTCCCGCCCCTGGAGGTGAGTCGGCGCTGGTTTCGGCGAGTGACGATCAGGTCGCCGACGTGCGCGCGGTGGCCGTCACACAGCCGGACGGGTGCCGGGCGCCAGCGTGAGGGAGCTAGAAGTTGGCCGTGGTCCATGCGCCACTTCTGGGCGCGGCGGTTGAGGGCGGCGACCAGGTCGCGGTCGGGCGCCATCATCAGCGGGGTGCGTCCGCCGGTGAGGTCGGTGCGCCAGGCGGTGAAGACGGCGTCCGCCATGGCGGAGGTGGTGCCGCCCTGGACGCGGCCGTGCTGCCGGTACCAGGTGAACGCCCGGTCGGGGTCGCCGTCGCGCAGCTTCAGGGAGGCGCCGGCCTCCTCGGGGTGGCGGAAGCGGTGCACGGCGGTGAGGTGGACGGCGCCGACCTCGCTCTGCAGCAGGCGCAGTGCGCCGCCGGCTTCGACGGCGGCGAGCTGCGCGGGGTCCCCGATCAGGCGCACGTGGGCGCCTGCCTTCGCGGCGCGGCGCACGATCGCGGCCAGCTGGGTGGTGGCGCCCATGCCGGCCTCGTCGACGATGATCACGTCGCCTCGGCGCAGGCGCTCGGCGCGTGGCAGGACGAGTTTCCCGGCGTCCGCAAGGCGCTGGCGGCGCAGCCAGGAGTGGAGGGTGTGGGCCGGGCGGCCGAGTTCCTCGGCCATGACGTGGGCGGCGCGGGCGGAGGGGGCGAGCGCCACCGTGGTGCGGCCGGCGGCGGCGATGGCGTTCGCCGCGAGGCGCAGCGCGGTGGTCTTGCCGGCGCCGGCCGGTCCGATCGCGGCGACCAGGGCCCGCTCGGAGGTGGCGAACGCTTTCGCCATGGCGCGCTGGCCGTCGTCGAGCGGGCCCTTGTGGCGGGCCGCGGTCTTGTCGAAGGTCCGCGTCGAGCAGGCGGGCGCGGTGCGGCGGCGGGCGGCGGCGACGATGCGGTCCTCCGCTGCCAAGATCGCCGGGGTGGTGTAGAGCTCGGATGCGCGGCGCCGGTAGACGCTGGTGCCGTCGGCGCGCTGGAGCGGCGCGAAGGCGGGGTTGATGTCGGGCGGTGTGAGGTCCAGGCAGAGCCGCGCCAGGGCGTGCTCGGTGATGGCCTCGGCCCATCCCTCGCCGGCGCGGCCCAGGGTGGCGGCGGTGACGTGTCGGTGCGCCTCGGCCAGTAGGTGTCGCTTGCCGAAGACGGCGCGGTGCAGTGAGACGGTGGCCACCACCTCACGGGCGGCCGCTGCGACGTCCAGGCGGGGCGGCGGTCCCTTGTCGCGGCGCACGTCACGGGCCACCCTGCGGGCGTTCGCCAGCAGATTGTCGACGAGGGGTCGGCCGAAGACGGCCGCGACCCCCAGCTGCCAGCCCTCGCGCAGCACCGCGAGCGGGGCGGCGGACTTCTTGGCCGGGCGGGTCTCCAAGGTCGCGCGGCGCATCAGGGCGATCCGCGCCGGCAGGGACGGCTCCTTGCCGTGCTCGGCCCGATAGGCGGCGATCAGCCGGGGCAACTGGGCGCGAACCTGCCGGGTGCGGGCGGAGCTGGCGTCGATCAGCTCCGGGCTGATGCCCGCGATCTCCATCACCGGGCGCCGCCCCTCCTCGACCTGACGCTCGACCACCACCAGGTCCAGAGCGGTACAGGTGCGGCGTAGGACCTGCGCGTTGTAGAGCTCGGACGCGGCGACGGCCTGGGCCAGCAGCAGCCGGCCGTCGATAGTGCGCCACCGCCCGTCCGGGCCCTGCACCTTGTTCGCAATCAGTACGTGGTCGTGGAGAAGCGCATCGCCGCACCGCGAGTCGAAGTGCCGGAACTGGGCCGCCACCAGGCCGCCGGTCACGTCGTGCTGCGCGACGCCGCCGGGCCCTGTGCGGGTGGCCAGCGCATGGTCCTCGATCCACGCCAACGTGACGGAGACCGCCTCGCCGTGCGCCTTCTCGACGGCGGCCCGCACTCTCTCGTCGCCCAGCGCCCACAGCAGGCTGACCGACTTCGGCGGACGGAGCACCGGATGGAACGCGGCCACGGGCTGGCGCGGCGGGCGGGTGCGGCGGGTGATGAAGCGGTGCAGTTCGGTGCCGCAGGCAGGGTCCCGCTCGTACTCGGCGCGGAAGGCCAGCGCCCCGACCTGGCGGCGCAGCGCCCGGCGCTCGTTGTCGGTCGCGGAACGCCCGGCGTCCTTCTCCCACGCCCGGGTCCGCTCCTCGATCGCCACGGCGAGAGGGGTCGGCTTCTGCCCGAACTGGTAGAAGCCGGCACCCAGACGGGCCGCCCGGTGCGCCTGGCGCACCGTCGCACCCGCGCGCAGCTGCTCGGCGATGATCTCGTCCGCCTGCGGGTGCAGGCCCTCCCCGAACAGGGCCCGCATCTGCGCCTCCGTCACCTCACCGGCGACACCGAGGATGGCTGCGGCGCGCCCGGTCCACCACCCGGGCGGCACCTGCAGGGCCTCCTGGTGCTCGGCCAGGTCCCGGCCGCGGGGGCGCAGGTCGTCACCGCTGGTGATCTGGCGCATGAAGTAGCGGTAGCCGTCACCCGGTGTCATTTTGCCGAAGTCCACCGTCATGGGCGCCAGGGTCCGCTCCGGCCGTGCGCAGATGCAAGAGCTGTCGGGAACTTGGCCCCCTGCCCCCGGGCCACGATGGCAGGGCACACCTGGTGCCCGGCCATGGGCACAGGCCGCCATCGGGTGGCGTTGTCGCAGGCCGAGGGCATGGCGACGGCCGCGCGGGTGGGGCTCGGGCCCCGGGTGGGCCGGTGCCGCCGGGTGGGAAGTGCTTGGGAAGCGGGTTCGTCAGATCCCGCCTGGCGGGATCTGACGGGGCGCGGCCTTCCTGCGCGGGGGCGGTGGCGGGTTGCCTGGTGGTCGGCGCGGCGCCCGGGCTCGTTCGTTCCGGGGCGGCGCGGGTTCCCCGATCGCGCCGTTCGGTGCGGATGAGTGAGAGAGGCGGGATGGTCATGGCGAAGGGGTTCCAGCGCAAGGCCGTTGGGTCGGTGGCGGCCCGGCGGCGGGCGCGGGAGTTGCGTAGCGAGTACGAGGTGCGTGATCTGGCGCTGCTGGAGGGGGCGGAGGAGTTCCTGACGCTCCAGGAGCGGGCCGAGAAGGTGGTGGAGGGCATCGACGAGCAGATCGAGAAGATGGAGGCGGCGCGGGAGCGGGCGCGGCGTGAGGGGTGGGAGGCGGGGGCGGTGGTGGCGGCGCGGATGCGCGCGCTTCAGGTGCGGGGGGTGGCGGTGCGGGAGGACGAGGTCGCGGACCGGCTGGGGGTGGACGTGGGTGAACTGCGGCGGCTGGTCGCGCACGTGAAGGCGTCGGTGAGCGGCAGCGCGGCGGTGGTGCCTGCGGGTGGTGAGCGGCCGGCCGGTACTGGGCGGGCGGCCGGTGGGGCGCAGCGGGCGGCGGGCGGTGACGGGCCCGGTGCGGGGGTTCGGGTGGCGCCCGGGGGCCCGACGGTGTCGGGCGGCGGTCCGGCGGCGGCGGGGCGGCCTGTGGTGGGCGGGGCGGGCCAGGGCGGCGGACCGGCAGCACCGGGTTCGGGTGACGGTGTGCGGGAGGTGCGGTGATGGCCCAGGTGTCGGAGGTGACGGCGGGTGGGCTGGATCCGACGTGGCTGGGGGGTGCGTTCGAGGTCGTGGAGGAAGGGGCGGACGGTCCGCTGGTCCACGGGATGCGCCTGGTGTCGTACCGGAAAGTGACGGGGCGGGAGAAGGTGGTGCTGGTGGGTGAGAACACCAGTGTGGTGGTGGACGCCTCGGTGCGGCTGGCGTTCCACGTCGCGGCGGCGGCGTGGGGCCGGTGGACGGGGGCGGTCCTCGACGGGGCCGTGCCGCAGCAGGGTGCGGTGGGCTGGCCGGGCGGCGCCGGGTACCCGTCGGCCGGGTTGTCGGGGCCGGGGGCCGGTCCGGTGGCGGGGCCGGGGCCCGGCACTCCCCCACCCGGGCTACCCGGGCCGCCCGGGCCTGGGCCGGGTGGTCCGGCGGCGCCGTGGATGCGGCGCCCGCGCGGGACCTGACGGCGGGCCCCGGGGACGACGAAGAGGCCCGCCCCGCTCCCCGTGCGTGGTGGCGCGGGGAGCGGGGCGGGCCTTCGATCGATGTGCTGCCGGGACGGCGGGCGGGGCGGGTCAGAAGGCGGGTTCTACGCCCGGTGTCTGGGGGAGGGTGGGGCCGGCGAGGGCGAGGACGATCTCCAGTCAGCGGGAGTGACGCGGGCAGGAGCAGGGGACGTGTCGGGGCCCGAACGCGGGGATCGTCCAGTCGCCGTCGTCGTCGGGGGCGTGGCGGGCGCAGTCCCACTCGGGCAGCCGCCACAGTGTCAGGCCGTGGGCACCGTGCTGGCGGGAGAGGACCCAGGGGCCGAGCCGGTGGTGGCCGGGGACGGCGAGGTCGCGGTCGGCGGGGTGGCGGCGCAGCCAGCGGCCGGCCAGGCGGGCCGGCAGCCGCTTCGGGGCGGTGAGGGGCTGGCGGTGGGCGTGGAGGTCGATGACACCCCAGGAGAGGGTGAGCAGCAGGGAGGGGCGGGGGCTGGTCCAGCAGGTCGTTTTGAGGTCGCGGGGGCGGACGAGGGCCAGGCTCCACGTGCCGGGGCGGCGGGTGACGAACAGGCTCCCTCGGTGCAGGAGCAGGGCGTGGACGCGGGGTGTGGACGGTGCGGGCCGCATGGGCGGTTCTCCTTCGGGGTGCTGCGCTGCGGGTTGGCCGGGGCGCGGCGGCCGGGACAGGGCTGGCGCCGGTCCCGGTGCGGCCCGCCCGGGGGGGTGGGGCCGCACCGGGACGGGGCGGTCAGGACGCGAGCGCGGGACGGCGGGGCAGGTGGGCGGGCGGGATCGGGTCGTTGATGCACGGGAGTGCGGTGAGGGCGCCGTGCGGGGCGAGCGCGAAGTAGCGGGTGGTGTCGCCGGTGGTGAGGGCGATGACGTCGCCGGTGGCCAGCCGGTTCATCGTGGGCGGCCACCAGGTGCTGTGGAGGTCGGCCGCGGTGGCCGTGGCGATGGCGCGGGCGCGGGTGGCGGCGGTGTGCAGGTCGGCGGCGTCGATGGTGAAGGTCAGCAGGTGGCCGGGGTGGGCGGGGTCGTGGACCTGGGCCAGGGGGTGCCAGGGCTGGAAGCCGTAGTGGCGCTCGGACCAGCCGTGCGGGCTGGTGGTGACGTTCATCAGTCCGGTCATGGTGTAGCGGGTGGTGGTGTGGGGGGTGGTGGGGCGCAGGAGGGTGCGCAGCAGGGAGGGGCGGCGGTGTGCGGGCATGGCGAGGCTCCCGGGTGGCGGGGTGGAGGTTTGGGGCGAGGGCGGCGGGCGCCGAGTGGCGCGGGCCGGGCCCGGGGCGGGGGCGCGGTGTTCGGCGCGGGCCTGGTGCGGGTGGTCTCTGCGGGGGTGAAGGTAGCTACGCCTGCGGTCGGATCAACTGCTGCTGTGTCAGGTGTTGTTGTGGATGCTCTGGCCGGTGGCCGGGGTCGGCGGGTGACCGGGCCCGGGGATTTCCCCTGCTGGGTGCCGGGCGGGGCGGGCACGGTGGTGCGGGCCGGGCAGAGGTGTTCAGGTGACGGCCGCGGCCGGGCGGCGGTGCGGCCCGTGGTGCGCGGGTGCGTATCGCGGGCCGGGCCGGGTGGCAGGGTCCAGCACGGCGGCACCGCAGCGGCGAACCCAGCGGCGGACCTACTGGAGCCGGCCCGGCATCGGGCGCTGCCGCAGTGACGGCCGGGCGGGCGTGTGCGTGGCGGTCAAGGGCCGGCGGGCGGCCGTGGCCCCGCGGGCCGAACCGGGGCCGGGCGGGCCGGGCCGGGCGGGCCGGCCGTGGCGACGGCGGTAGGCGCGGTGGGACCGGGGCCGGGCGCGTGGCGTGGTGACCGGACGAGACCCCGGGGCCGGGCGGGCACGGTGGTGCCCGGAAGGCAGCCGGGAGGGTGACGGCAGGACGGGGCGCAGCGGCGCTGGGCGGCTGATGGCCTGACGGCGGGGGCCGGGGCTTTCGGTTACCGGAAAGGTCGAGAGCGGGGCTGGGAGGAGGGGGCTGCTGACGTCCGCCCACCCCGGCTTCGGTCACAACCGGAGCAGGGGTGGGCGGGCGGGTGCGCAAGCGCCAGTGCCCCGTCCCCTGGCGACGCAGAGAGGTCAGGGGGCGGGGCTGGCCGCGGCTCGGTCGGGGAGGATCCAAGGAGTACGCACCGCCGGAAGGGCGGTGGCACGAGCAACCATCTCTGCTGCCCGGCCGAGGGGTAGGGCAGGGTCGGAGAGGTCCAGATGGGTGCTGCCGGCGCAGGTTCCCGGTCCGTCGATGCATCCTTCACAGGCCGAGCACGCCGCGCAGCCGTCGCAAGGGAACACGTCGACGGTGTACAGCCCTGCGGAACGGTCCCCGATGAGCACATGGAGCGCCGCGTCCGCGGCCGGGTGGCAGCCGGCGACGGTGAGCAGCCATGTCTCACACGGAATCACCTCCACCGAACTCTGGGCGTCGATCAATCCAGCGGTGACGGCGGCCACCTCGGCCACACCGAACACGGTGGTGGAGATGTCCAGCTCGCCGTCGTGGGTAGGGCCGGGTTCGCAAGGGGCAGCCATGGGGATTCCTTACGTTGGGTGCGGGTTAGGCCCGGTCACTTGTACGGCCAGGGCGGTCACGGGGCCGGGCGGGAACAGGACGCACCGTAGGAACGGCAGACGGCCGGTCAACCCACGGGGACGGAAGCACGCGGAGCGGTCGGCGGCCCGGCCGGGACGGCGCTGCCGGGAGCAGGAACGGTGACCGGGCCGGAAGCGGGGCGGGCGCGGCGGCGGGGGCGCGGCGGCGGGGCGGCATGGCGGTGCCCGGCCACCGGTGGGGGCGGCGGCCGGGCGGGGACGGTGGTCAGGGTGTGGCCGGCTGGAGCTGGATACGGAAGCGCGGGTAGTCGCCGCTGGCGAACAGGCGCGCGATGTCGGCGTCGGTGACGGCCGGGGTCAAGTGGGTGCGGTCGGGGTTGAAGAGGATGGCGGCTGGGTCGGGGCGGGCGTGGACGGTGGGGTGGATCTGGGCGAGGTAGGTGCGGAGCATGTCGAGCCAGGGCAGGCCCAGAAGGGTGCCCCAGACGGCGGCGGCCACCAGGGGGCTGAAGATGTCGCCGAGCTGTTGGCACTGGCTGGTGCGGGATCCGGTGACCGGATAGGTGCCGGGCAGGCCGACCAGGGCGCAGACCTCGGGGATGGTGAAGCGGCGGCCGGTGTCCTGGCAGTACCAGCCGCGGATCTTGCTGGTGACGGCGGGGATGGTGCGGTTGAGGGCGAACACGTTGCCGCCGCTGGTCCTGCGTTCGCCGCGGGTGTTGATGCGGGTCTGCGGCGGCCAGCCGAGCGCGTGGGCGGCGCCTGTGCCGATCCGGGGGGCGGTGACGGGGCCGGGGTTGCGGTACCAGTGGGCGGACATGATGGCGCGGTTGCGGTTGCTGGCGGAGCCGAAGTCGGCGGCGTCCAGGTTCTGCCACTGCACGGATTCGCATCCGGCGGTGGTCAGTTCGGTCCAGATGTATTCCTGGACGGTCTCGGGCAGGGCCGAGCTCTGCTCGATGACGATCGTCTCGATGGGGGCGCCGATGGAGCGCAGGCCCAGGATCCAGATGACCGGGGCGAGCATGAGTCCGGCGGTGGCGGCGGTCATGTCGTCGACCAGCGACCACAGTTCGGTGATGGGGGCGCCGGACGGCTCGATCATGTGGTCGTAGCAGACGTCCTCGTCGCAGTCGGCGGGGTCGTCGTGGGTACACAGTTCGGAGCCGTCGACCCACACGTTGCCCATGTGGGCGGCGACCTGGTCGATCGCCTCCAGGAGGATGGCCAGGTTCTCGGCGTCGCGGCCGGCGCCGAGTCCGGCGCGGGTCCAGTCGATGCACGGCATCGTGCACATGACGCGGCGGGTCCATAGCAGCGCGGGGTGGCGGGGGTCGAGCGTCTTGATGTCGCGTTGGATGACGGTGCAGCCGGCTGCCGTGCTGGTGGCGGTCGGGTCCTTCTTCAGCTCGACGCACACCGTGTCGGCCTGGACGCCGAGGACCAGGCGCAGCCCGGCACAGCCGCCGCCGCATCCGGCGCACACGTTCAACCCGCGGGGCGGGTCGTCGGGCCGGGGCGGGTAGAGCCAGCGGGCGGGCCAGGGTCCGGCGAGCTGCTCGCGCTGCGCGGAGGTGAGGGAGTCGAGGACGGCGGTCAGTTCGGGCCCGTCGAGGGCGAACAGGTCCTCATGCGTCGGTGTGGGGACAGTGGCTGTGGTGGTGGTCGGGCCGTCGGTGTCGAGGGCGAAGAGCGGGAGGTCCTCGTACGCGGCGGGACGGGCAGCGGCAGGCGCGGCTGTGAAGACGGGCGTGGGTATGGGCATGGGTGTGGGCAAGCGGGCTCCCGGCCTGGAGGGGGTGACCGGCGGCCGTGACTGCGGCCCGTTGGGCCGGTGGCGGGCGGCGGGCGGCCGGGGCGGCGGCGGTTAACGCGCTCACCCCGGCCGGGGCCCGGCCGGTCTCGATGTGCCCGAAGGTAGGCGTGGTGGGGCGCGGGTCAACACCCCGGCCGGGAGCCGGACGGCGGGGTGGCCGGGTGGCCGGACGCGGCCCCCCGGCCCCGTGCCGGACCTGCCCCTCCCAGCCTGCCGGACCCGGCGGGGACGGCGAGCAACGGGCGCCCTGCGCGGCGACCACCTCGTCAGACGCCCGAACACGAGGCCGGGCCCGGCCGGGGTTGCGGCGCCCGGAGTGTCGGGCGGGCGCCCGGGGGCGACGCATTCGCGGGCGGTGGGGCGGCATGGCGGTGCCCGGCCACCGGTGGGGGGCGGCGGCCGGGCGGTGGGTGGGTTACGGGTGGGCGGTGGGTGGGGGTGCGGTGGCCGGGAAGATGTCGAGGGCGTGACCGAGGAGCCACAGGGCGTGGGCCATGCGCGGGCCGGGGACGGTGATGTGGCCGATGGCGCGGGAGACGTGGGGCTGGTCCTGGGTGCGGACGATGTGGACGGCGGTGCCGTTGGCCAGGACGGCGGTCGTGGTGCGTTGGCGGACGCTTCCGGTGCCGTCGATCTTGAAGCGTTCTGCGGTGGTGAGCAGGCCGACGGTCAGCCCTTCGAGGGCGTCGAGCGGGCCGGACCCACCGGGCGGGGTGGCGCGGAGGGTCTCACGGAGGGCCTGTGCGTAGGTGAGCAGGTAGGTGGGCAGGTCGTCGCCGTCGAGCGGGGGGACGTCGAGGGCGTGGACGCTGATCGCGTGATCGTCGCGGTCCACGCCGAGGTCGGTGAGCGCCGAGGGGTCGGGCAGGCCGATGCAGTGGGTGCTGGGCGGCAGCATCCCCCAGGGGAGGGCGTGGTGGTGGAGGTCTTCGAAGGTGGCGACGACCTGGGTGGCGATGCGGGTCGTCTCGGCGGTGAGGGACGGATGGCGGTGGCCGGTCATAGTGGTCGGGGTTCCTTGTCGTCGGTGAGTGCGGTTGCGTGTGGTGGCGTCTGGCGGCCCGTGGGCGGTGGCGTGTCGGTGCCCGGCAGTAAGGGCCGGTGTGGCGGGTGGCCGGGCCCGGCGGGTACGGGCCGGGGCAGGGTGCGGCAGTGGTGGCGGCCGGGCGCTGCGAGGGGTCCAGGGCCCGGCCGCTGGTGTGCCGCCCTTGCCCGGGGGACGCAAGGGGGCACACGGGGCGCCTCGACCCGTGTGGTGTCGGGAGGGGCGCCGGGGAAGCCCGCACGGCCGGAGTGGGCACGGCCGCCGGGCGGGCACAGGACACACCGTAGGAACGGCAGACGGCCGGTCAACCCCCGTGACGGAAGCACGCGAAGCTGTCGGCGGCCCGGGCCGCTTGCGGCCCGGCCGTGACGCCAGCCGCCGGGAACGGGAACGGTGACCGGGACGGAAGCGGGGCAGGCACGGCGGTGGGGCGGCATGGCGGTGCCCGGCCACCGGTGGGGTCGGCGGCCGGGCAGGGGCTGGTGGTCAGTCGAGTGTGGAGTGCAGGCGGTAGCGGGGCGGGCAGTGACGGACGGCGTCGGGGGTCGGGGTGTCGTGACGGGGAGCGCCGCAGAACGTGCATTGGTGCAGGACTTCCACGCTGGCGGGCCCGGGCGGGCTGGAGTGGGCCGGGCGGTGGGGGCAGAGCGTGGAGGTGTGCCAGACGGCGGCCATGTCGGTGTGGTCGGCCGCGGCCAGGGCGTGGCTGAGGACGTCCGTGTCGTGCCCGGGGCCGCTGGTGGCCGCGGTCAGGGTGTCGGTCAGGGTGTCGGGAAGGGTGCGGGCACTGCCGTTTCGGGTGACGTGGAAGGGGTGGGTCAGGTCGATGCCGTGACTGTCGGCCCACCAGCCCCATCCGGCGGCCGCGAACCGGTCGGTGAGCGTGCTGGTGATGGTGTCGTGTTCGGCCGTGGTCAGGCCGGAGCGGAGCCGGGCGGTCACGGAATCACTGTGGAAGGCGTAGGTGACCAGGGTTCCGCGGTGGGTGGGGAGGTCGGCGCTCACGGCGGCGATCAGGGGTGCGGCGTCCAGGGTGACGCGCAGCAGCGCGGCCGTTCGCGGGCCGGGCAGGGTGCGGGAAGGCATACGGACTCGTCTTTCCGGTAGCACGGGCAGGAGGGGGCGGGGGTGGGGGTGGGGCGTCCGGGTGGCCGGACGCCCCCTTCACGCCGAGGTCGGCTTGCTGCGTGGCGTGGCCGCCGTTCAGGCGCCGCTCGGCGGGACGTCGGTGTGGCCGGGGTCGGCGCCGTCGGCGATGAGCTTGTCCCTGATGCTGTTGCGGTCCTCCTCGCTGAGGGCCGCCCCGGGGTACGGGGCGAGCATCGCGTCGATGGCGGGCATCAGCTCGCCGACGGTGACGATGAACGAGTACAGGCCCAGCGTCTCGACGGGTTCGAAGCCGTCGTTCCTCCACAGCTGGGCGAAGACGTTGTGCAGCGGGCGGTCGTAGCCGAACTGGAGGTGCAGGGTGTCGGTGAGCGGCATGGTGTAGCGGGACAAGAGGGGGTCCTTTGATCGTGTGGGACAGGTCAGGCGCACGAGTCGGTGAGCAGGAGGGTGGGCCGGGGCGGCACGGGAGGCCGGCCGGGGCACGCGGCCGACGTCCAGCGGCGGGGCGCGATGAAGCACCGGGCCCAGTGGCCGCACGGGCCAGGACGGTGACGGGGCACCAGGAGGGCGGTGGGATGCGCTGGCGGCCGGGACCCCGCGAAGTGGCACAGCGGTCCGGCCGCCTTGTGCCCTCGCCGCGCCTGGGGGATGCGGTTGCGGCACACGAGGCACCCTCGACCCGCTCCCGGGGAAGGGGGCCGGGCAGGTGCCGGAGAAGCCCTCACAGCGGGATGGTCACGGCCGCCGGACGGGAACAGGACACACCATAGAAACGACACGGCGCCGGTCAACCCCAGCACCGTGGCTGCACACACGCCCGCGGCCCCCCGAGCAACGGGGCTGGGGACGCGGCCGCACGCGCTGCCCCGGCCCACCGTGGCGGGGCCGCGAGGCAAACGGCGCGCAGCGTCAGGGGCCCGGAGGGAACCCCGGCTGGTCGGCGGAGGCGATGCATCGCCGCCCGGCTGGCTGGCTGGCTGGTGCAGCGGCGGATGCCGCCCGGCGCGGTCGGGGCGGGGCCTTACGGTGCGGGCTCGATGTCCTGCGGGTCCATCCAGGCGGACAGGCGCTCGACGCTGTCGTCGAGCATGACGCCGTAGCCGAAGGGCACCGTGGGGAAGTCGTGGCGGTAGTGGATGTAGTCGACCGTGCCGAGGGCGCCGACGGGAATATCGGGCTGCTCGGGATGCCAGTAGGCGGAGGTGAGGTGGATGAGGGTACGGACGCGCTGTCCGTCGGTGAACACAGGCTGGTCCATGTCGTCTCCAGAGGGGTTGACCCGAGAGGGTGAGGCACCAAGGCCGGCCGGACGGCGGCCGGGCAGAGCAGGGGCCCCAGGTGCCGCTGACCTGCCCGCACCCAGGCCGGGGGCGCGCGGTGCGAGGCGGCACGGCAGCGGCGCCTGCGACACCGACGGGCGGCAGGGAGGCGCCGTGGGAAGCCCGGCCGCCCGCGCCCGGGGAGAATGCGGATGGCTGGGCGGCTTCCAGGGGTGCTGACCGGGGCGCCGGCAGGGCAGGGGCGGGGCCCCGGCCAGCAGGCCGCCACACGGACCCTGCCCGGCGTGTGGGACCGGACACAGCGGGGCGGCGGCGACGCCTTGACCTGCCCCGGAGAGAGCGGGGGCGGGAAGGTGCCGCAGGTACCTCAGCCTGCTCCAGGGGGAGAGAGGAGGGTCGAGGCATCGGGGAAGCCCGCGCCACCGGAACGCATCAGCGTTCGACAGCAGCCGGGCGGAACAAGACACACTGTAGGGGCGGCAGACCGCCAGTCAGCCCCCGCCCACACCCGGGCCGGGAAGGGAAGCGGAGCGCAGAACAACAGCGGCAGAACATGGCCCAGTTTCGGGGAGCCCGCGATCCCTGGTGAGGACGCGGCGCTGCTCCCTCGGTGAGGGCGGGGCCGCACCGGAAGAGCCCGCACGGCCAGCAGCAGGGTGTGCGGCAATGGGAGGACGCCCGGTCAGCGCACCCCCGGACAAGGCACAGCGGTGCCCGGCACCCCGTTCGGGGTACCGGGCAGACGGCGGGCGGGCCGCTACACGCTGGCGGGCGCGGTGGAGGAACGTCCCCGGCGGCTGGAGCCCTTCGCCGCGTACATCGCCCGGTCGGCATCCCCGAGCGCCCGACCGAGGTCGTCCGTGACCTTGGCCGATCCCACCGAGACCCCGACCGCCAGGGCCAGGCCTTCGTGGGTGACGGGCGCGGCGATGTCCTCCCGCAGCGCCTTCAGGCGCTCCGGCAGGCTGGCGTCGTCCGTGGCCAGGACAACGAACTCGTCCCCGCCGAATCGTGCGGCGGTCTCGTGCGGACGAAGCCAGTGGCTGATCCGCTCCCCGACCGCTGCCAGGACGGCGTCACCAGCCGCATGCCCGAACGTGTCGTTCACCGGCTTGAAGTCATCCAGGTCCAGCAGGACCACGCAGTAGCCGGGCCCGCTCGTACGGAGCAGCTCGGCCGCGTGCCGGGTGAATCCCCGGCGCCCGGCCAGGCCGCTGAGCGGGTCCGTGCGGGCTTCGGCCAGCTCGGCGAGCAGCTCGTCCCGTTCCTCGCTCAGCGTCCGTACCCGGTCGACGCTGGCGGCCAGCCGCTGACGCAGTCGCCGGTTCACCTCCAGCAGGCGCCGGACGGCGTCTCGCAGCGATTCGATCCGGACAGCCGCCGGGGTCCGGGCCAGGACCAGCGCCCTGGCCGCGACAATCACGGGAGAACTCCCACCGGCGCCGGGCACGACCGGCCGGACACTGGTGGGGGCCGCCGCCCCCACCTGGACAACAGCGGCGGGCAGGGCGGGTGTGGCCCGGTGGGGTGGGGCCTTCGGGTCACGACCTGGATGGCTCGCCGGGGAGCGACTGGAACCCTCGAACTCGGATGTGCCATGGTAGATCCACCTCTCCTGAACCGGAGTTGAGGACCCCGCCCCCGGGGCGTGGTGACCGTCTCGCCAGATGAACCACCACACCCCGGGGCTACGGGGCCCCGGACAGCGGCCACCGCGCGCCCTCAAAGTCCCCGGTCCCGACCCTCCGCGTGCCGCCCGTGCCGTGCCGCTCCCAGCCGAACAGCACGTGGGACGGGATGGCACAGACGGCAGAAAGACGAGAAGGATGAGGACACCCCCGGGGGGTGAGGACCAACGCTCGGGCCACCCCGGAACCTAGACACGACACCCCGCCGAACAAGCCCCAATCCGAGGCCGCCGAAGCACAGTTGCAGCCAGGCGCGGCCGGCAGCGAGACACCCGCCGACCACCTCCCGCCCCCACCCAGCCAGCACCACGCCCACCACCCCGACACCCGCACCCGTGCCGGGCGGCTCAGGTGCTGTAAAGGCGCAGCAGCCGCCCGGACGACGGGCAAGGGGGTGGGAAGCAGCGGGGACTACTGGCCGGCAAGGATCTGCGGTTCGCGGAACCAGGTGGCGGACTCGTTCGGCTTGGCCTGCCGCTCGCGGAGGCACGCGGCTTCCTCGGGGGTGGGCATCAGCACGGCAAGGTGAAGGACACGACCGACACAGGGGCGGCGGGACCCGGAACGGCAGACACGCGAGCCGGCCCCGGCAAGCTCCGTCTCGGCCTGGTCGAGCGCAGCGTTCCTGGCGGCCCGGGTGGCCTCCCGGCGTACCGCGGAGTGGTCGGGCTGCTCCTCCCGCTCACCGTTGATGAACCACCAAATGTCGGCCGCGCGGTCCTCTCCGTGGCGAAGGCTCGGCCAGGCGAAGACGCCCGTGATCGTGGTGTCGTTGCGCTGGTCGGTGAGCTGGGCGAGCGGGAGGCCTGCGGCACTGAGAACGCGCAGGACGGCCTGGGTGGGCTGGTGGGCGCCGTAGTCAGGCAGGTGTCCGGCGGGAGTCGCCTGGCCGGGCCGGTGCCCAGGTGTTGCCGTCGCGGCGCAGCGCCGTCCACTGGCCAAGGTGGCGGGCGACGGTCCGTTCGGTTAGGTGGCTGTGGCGGGCGACGGCGCTGGTGGGGACGGGCCGCCGTGTGGTGTCCCACAGGGCGGCGAAGGTGTAGAGCGCGACGAGGGCGCCCTTGCTCAGTCCGGGGTGCGCGGCGGCCAGAGCGAGGGCGAGGGGACCGAACGGGCCCTCGAAGGCATGGGGTTCCGGCGCGGGCACGGCAGCGGTCCCGGCATCGGGTCCGGCCCCGGCCTGGGCGGAGGTGAACAGGGCGGCGCGGCGCTGCGGGGCGGGGAACCATGCGCCGCCCATCGCGGGCATGGGCGGGAGCGGCTGGTGGTGGAAGCGGCCGTCGGTGTGGTCGAGGACGGCCGGGTGGCAGGTGATGCCGTCGCTGTAGGTCAGGCTGACGCCCCACAGGGCGGCTCGGGAGCCTGCCGCGGCCTGGGCGAACCGGTGGAGACCGGCCAGGAGCAGGGTCTCGGGCAGGTCCTCGCCGTCGGCTCGCCAGGCCAGCCCGGCCACCGTGGCCGGGCTGTCGCCGGGCAGCAGCAGGAGGCCGCTGCTGGTGGCGAGGTCCGTGTCCCCCGCTTCGATCCACTCGCGTGTCAGGGCGTGGCCCGGGACCAGCAGGGCGGCCCTCTCGGGTACGGAGGCAAGCCACGGGCCGTCGGTGAACCGGTCGGCCGGGAGCGGGCGTTCCAGCCAGATGACGCCCTCGGCGTTGTAGTTGCCACTCATGGTGGGCACCTCACATGTCGTTGTCAGGATGGGAAGGCCGCGGCCCGGCCAGCGCCGGGCGCCTGCCGGACGGCAGGAACAGGCAGCCGTTGGCCACGTACGGCGGCACGGCAGGGTGTCGCCGGGCCGGTACTCGGCACCTGCGGCCCGGAGCGACCCCGCCCCCGGGCCTAGCGGCGCTGCGTCCCGGGGGCGGGGTTGTGGTGCTGGCGGGGCTGCCTCAGTCGCTGAAGGCGATGCCCACGCTTTCCTTGCTGACTTCCAGTTCCAGCCAGCGCATCCCGTCCGCTGCGGCGGCGCGAAGCTGCTCCAGCAGCGTGGTGGTGGCGTCGCTGGACAGAGGCTCGGTCAGCTGGAAGTACTCCGCGAAGTCGTCGCCTCCGACCGGGGTTTCACGCAATTCGTTCTCGGTCCCGGGCCCCCAGCCCTTGGCGTGGACGACGTGGTTGTGGATGTCTTTGCCGGGGAGGTGCGGCAGGCCGTTGGACATGAAGTAGGTGCCGTCGTCCTTCACCCAGATGAGGCACGCTCCGGTGGCGTCGGAGAAGGAACTGATGCGGTGGTTGGGTGCTGCGACCGCGTGCTCTGCGAGAGGCAGGATTTCGGGCAGCGGGAATTGAAGCAGCAGCGGCTTGAGCATGGGTTTAAGTCCGTTTCATTGAGGTGGAGTTGAGAGCGCGGTCCCCGTCGCTGGCTTCGGGCACGACCCGTAGTGGGGCGCAGCTGGGATGGAGTGGTGAGGCGCCCCGTCGGCGGGGCGGACAGCCCGTACGGGCGGGGAAGGTCACGGCCGTACGGGCTGTGCAGAGCGCACTGTAGGAACGGCAGGCGGCCGGTCAAGCCCGGAGCGGGGCGGGAGGACTGGGTCCGCAGTGGCCGGGCCATGGCGGCGAGGGGCCGCAGCAGGTCCCGGGCGGTGTGCAGCGCCGCGTCCAGGCCTGCGGTCCAGGTGGTGACGGCGTCGGTGCTGTGGTCGCGGCCGAGCGCCGCGTACCGGTGGCCGAACCACAGCGGGTCGGTGCCGTACACGGCCTGCTGGGTGAGGTGGTCGAGGACGCAGCCCGGGACCCCGAGGGGGTGGGTGTAGAGGGCGGTGGTGCGGTCGGTGTCGGCGTCGATGAGTTCGGCGATCCGGTGGAGGATCTGCCCGGTGGTGGGGACGACGGCGGGCAGCGTGGTGGCGTGGGCGTGCAGCGCGGTGGCGATGGCGCGCGCCATGGTCCGGGCGTTGAGCGGGTCGGCGCCGGCCGCCGGGGCGCAGCAGGTCGGGTCGGTGCAGGCGTGGAACAGGACGTCGAGGTGTTCGCCGTCCGGGGTGTAGAGCTCGGCCCCGAAGCCCGCGGGGGCCTCGTCCGGGCCGGGGAGGACCTCCGGGCTGCCGATGAGGACGAACGTGTCGTCGGGTCCGGGGATGTGGAACTGGAGGCCGCCGCCGTCGGCCGGGTGGACGGTCGCGCGCAGCTTGGCGCGGTGCAGCTCGATCAGGGCCGGGCGCATGGCTGGGTGGAGCATGGGGAGCAGGTTGGGTCGCACGGGGTGTGCCCTTTCGTCGGTCTGCGGTGGTCCGCAGTGGCTGGTGGTGATCGGTGGTGTGGTGGGCGGTGATCCGCGTGGTCGGCGGTGTTGTCCGCCGGCAGGCCCGGGACAGCGGGACGCCCCGCCGCCACCCCACCTGCCTGGCAGCCCGGGTCCCGGGCTGCCAGGCAGGTGGGGTGCCAGTCGCGGGGGACATACAGTCCGCGCTCCTCGCGCTGGCGCTCCCAGTGGGCCCGGCCCACCTGCTCGCCGGGCTGGAAGTCGGAGCACGCGAACACGCTGCCGCCGGGGCCGTGCTGCTGCCGGGTGTCGTTGCAGTTCAGGCACTGGGTGATCGCCATCCGGTACTCGAAGCACCTGGCGCGGTGCTCGTCCAGGCCGGCGGCCAAGGCATGGTGCGGGGTCTTGTGGTCGTCCTCGTTGTCGGGATTGGTCCAGTCGTGAGGGTCGGAGCAGCCCTCGGCAGTGGCGACGTCGAACCGGCCGTCGTACGACCACGGGCCGACCGGGGTGAACTCGGCCGGGGCATCGGGGGTGTTGAGCATGTTGTCGGGCCACACGCTCACCAGGCAGGCACAGCCGGGCACCGTGCGGGTCCATCCCGCCAGGTAACCGCCGTCCTCCCGCACGGAGACGGTGAACTCACCGAAGGCGTAGGGGGCGAGAAGGCCCGGGATGTTCGGGTTGAGAGTGACCTTTCGGGGCATGTTGCAGGCCTTCCTGATGATGGTCACCGGGCGACGCTGCGCCGCCGGACGGGAGCTGCGCCACCCGGGATGGCGGGGTGGGGAGGCGCCCGGGGAAGCCCGCACCACCGGAGCGCAAGCGACTCTCGACAGCGGCCGGGCGGGACAGGGCACACCGTAGGGGCGGCAGAGTGCCGGTCAAGCCCCGGGTCGGGAGGCGAACGACGGCCCGGAGTGTTCAGCTGGCGGCGGTGCCGTCGGGGACGTACACCTCGCAGGTGTGGCCGCCGGTGACCAGGCCGGTGAGGGCATCGTGCACGGGACCGTAGTTGAGGTCGTCAAGCCGGGACGCGAACCTGGCACGGACGCGGCACCGACGGGGCCCGGGGAGGAGCGGGTGATCAGGGGGCTTCCCAGAGCATGCGGGGTATGTGCTCACTGCCGAGTGTCTGACGCGGGCGCGACGGCCGGTCCCAGCCGGCGTGGGGAGTGCGCTGCCCGATGACGCGCCATCCTGCGGCGCGCAGCGATGCGCCCGTCTCGTCGGCCTGTGTGTAGGTGACCAGCCGGGTGTAGCCGAGTGCTGAGGTCGCTCGCCAGGTGGCGGCGTACAGCATGGAGCAGGCGTTGCGGGTTCCGTCGGTCGCCACGCGGGTGACCTCCAGTGTGTGACCGTTGTCGAGGTGGCGTGCGACGGGTCGTCCGACGATCGCAACGCCGCGAAGAACGCTGTCGTGGTCGGCGACGCCAAGGGCGAAGATCTGGCCCTGGGGTGGCTGGAGGTGGCGGTGCCACATCGCGACGAAGGCGCGCGCGGCGCGTGAGCGGACCGGTGTGATGTGGAGCATCGCGGCTTCCTGGTTCGGAGTGGGGCCCGCTGCCCTCACGGTGTCATCGAGCGGGTCGGCGGGGGTGGACTGGTCCGCGAGTACGGAGCCCTCCGGTCACAGCCGGTGCCGGACCGGCCGCGACGGGAGGGCGCCCCGTAGGAACGGCAGAGCGCGGTCAACCTCGGGACCGCGATGTGAGGACGAGGCGGGGTTGCTGTTCGTGGGGAGTGCCCGGCCGGAAGAGCCTTGCCGGCCGGGCAGGTGACTAGTTGGTAGCAGGCACGAGGACGCGCTTACGGCGACGGGGCCGCGTGGCGAGATAGTGCGAGACCGTGCTGAGAACGGGAGGAACGCAGCTGACGAGCGTGCCGATGATGGTGGCGGCCGGACCCTGGCCGACTGCAGTGATGATCATCGTGTTGTGCTCTGCCTGGAGGACGCCAGCGATAGCCAGCGGGCCGATCACCGCGAAGGCCAAGTCGAGGCTGACGGCGAGGTTCGCCCAGCCGACACGCACGTCGGCCGGGTCGACCCTCTTGAAGTCGTCCATCGCCCTGTCGGTGGCGGTGCGCCGAGTGGTGAGGGAAACGACGGCAGTCACGAGGACAACGAGCACCAGCAGATAGGCCAGGTATGCCAACTGGTGGATGGAGATCGCCGCGAGGAGGACGATGCTTTCGGTGGCGAGGACGCGGTGCAGGGGCCGGCACCAGCGGTGCGGGCAGGCCTTGGTCAGGGTGTGGGGCTTTCGCATTGAGACTCCTTCGGAAGGGACGATCAGAACCGGTCGCCGCGGACGAGTTCACCGAGCCGGAGTAGGCCGGTGACGGCGGCGACGGCCGCCCAGCGCCTGCTACCGGTGGCAGCCAGGACCCCGCCCAGGTGTCAGAGGGGGCAGGAAGGCGCCGGGAATCCCACACGGCCGGAAACAGGGCCACGGCCGACGAGTGGGAACAGGGCGCACCATAGGGGCGGCAGAGCGCTGATCAACCCCGGACCGCGACCTTGAGCGGCGGCCCGGGATGTTCAGGTCAGGGCCGCTGGCGGGCCCAGGACGGATGGTGGAGGCGATGACGGAGGGGGTCCAACCCCCGCCAACGCCAAGCAGGGTGGCCCGCACAAAATCAATGGGCGTAATCATGTGCGACGGGAGCTGAATCTCTGACAGCTCTTGCATCTTGGACCGACCCACGGGGCCACGGTGGCGTCATGGGGATCGGGCCTGACGAGGCAGGCCTCACATGGTGGTCACAGTCATGGCCAGCGGGTGTCCTCGTTTCAGCAGAGGTCCTGCTGAGTTGCCGCCAAGTGGGTGCCGCTGTCGGAAGCCTCCGGTGCTCCGGTGGGTGTTCGGAGGTGGAAGGAGCGGTCTGATCGTGATCCATGCTGACCTGCGGCATGTGTGCGGTGTGCACACGGGGAGGTGTCGATCCGCTGATCAGGGCAACGATGCAGCCGAGGGCCGCTTGCCAGGCGTGGCGGCCTGGCGAGCGGCCCTCGGCCGGGCGGTTGTTCGGTGGCGCGGTGGTTGCGTTCTAGCGGTCGGGGTTCCGGCCCCGGCCCGGCTGGGGCGACTCGATCACCGTCGAAGTCGGGTCTTCAGCCTGTCGGCGGCGTGGTGCCGGTCACGGCAGCGCTCGACGACCCGGCGGTTGAGGCCCTCGTGTTTGAGGATGACGCTGTCTCCGGCCCGGTGGGTGGCGGTGGCCCACAGTGTGCCGCGCGGGTCGCGCAGGAGTTGATGGACTGCAAGGTGGCCGTGGGCGATGTCGGTGTGGATGGTCATGGCATCGGCGGCAAGCTGGTCCGCGGTGGCCACGGTCTGGCAGCTGTACGGGTCGGGGAGGGGATGGAACTGCTCGCTCCAGGGCTCACCGAGGGCGAGGCTGACGAGCTGGTCGCGGTTCGGCTTCCCTGCGACGCCGTCGAGGATGGATCGGACCTGGGTCGGGGTGAAGAGCGGGGCCGGACGGTCGTCCTGGGTGGGGACCCTGCGGGGGTAGTCGCCGAGCACGGGGTGGTTGAGGCGCAGGATGCCCGGGCCGGACTCGCTGGCGCCTCCGACCACGGCGAGGCCGGCGTGCGGGGCGGCGCGGCGAAGGTCCTCGTAGAGGGCGTGGAGGTCCTCGGTGTATGCCTCCCAGTCCGTCCAGCGGGTTCCGAGCTGGACGCAGGCATCCACGTCGTGGTTGTTGCACGTGGTGTCGAAGTCGTGTGCGTCGAGCGCGACAAGAAGGGGTCTGACTTCGTCGTGTGGGCAGGAACTCAGGACCAGTGTGACGGGGATGTCGCCGGACATCGGGCGCTCCAGGGTCGTATTCGGGAATGGGCGTCGGGGTGCGGTGGTCGGTCTCGGTGACGCGTGTGTGCGGCTTCGTGGTGCACTGCGTCTGAGGTGCTGGCCGGGACCGTAGCGATCCCGCTTGGCCGGTCAAGTGGTCGGCGGTGCTGGCGGCCGCCCCGCTGGTTGGTGAGCGGGGCGGCCGGAAGCGGTCAGGCGGTGGTCGGGGGCGTGAGGTGGTTGAGGGTGGTCAGGTAGGTGCCCGGGGCGGCCAGGTCGGAGGCGGTCGGCCAGGGAATGGGGGTGGTGAGCGGGAGGACGGCGGTGGTCTGGGGCAGTCGGCTGGTGTAGACGCTTCCGTGTTCGCTGGTGAGCGTGGAGGGCGGGACGATGAGGACGCCGTTCAGGGTGTCGCCCGGCATGTCTGGGTCCGGGATGCGGTCCCTGAGCAGCCACAGGGCGCCGTTGACACGCGATTGGTCGGGGCCGACGAGGGTCGTGACCAGCGCCATCGTGCAAGGGGCTTCAAAGGTGGCGTTGGAGGCGGTGGGCAGCGCGGTGAAGCTGTCAGGGGTGAGGTCGGTCGCCTGGGCGAAGAGTGCGGTGACGGCTTCGATCCGCTTCCGGGCCTCGTCCAGGTCTTCGGGTCCGAACCCGGGGACGATGTCGAGCACGTCTCCGAGCCGGGCGAGGTCGTAGCCGCGGGTGCGGGCACCCTTGGGCTTGAATGCGGTCAGGCCCGGCTGCTGGACGATCCGCCCCTGCCACGCGTGGATCTGCGGCGTCGAGAACACCGGGGCGAGGTTGCGGGTCACCACGGTGACGTGCTGACCGTCGGCGAGGTCCAGCAGATCTGCGCGCGTCGATCGCAGACCCAGGATGGTGGAGGTGGCGTCCACGATGGCGATGAGACGCCCGCTGGGCTTCACCCTGGTGAAGGTGCTCAGCTGGTGGGGTTCGGACGGCTCGGTGCTGTGGATCAGGCTGTCAAGCAGAAGCGTGCTTGGGGCCATGGTGATACTCCGATCACGGTAGCGATGGGGTGAAGGAAGTTCTGCGGCGGCCCACGGTGGTGGAGCGTGGGGTGCGGAACGTCGCCGGGCGCAAGTGGCCTGCGGGGAATGGTCCGTGGCGATCCCTCAACCCGGAAGGTAGCTACCCGTCACAGCGGGTCAAGCTCAGCGAAGCGCCCTTCCGGTATTGGTTACACGTGGCATGTCGGGGCAGCAACGTGCCGGGCGCTTCGGGTCCGGCCCGGGACGCCGGGCGGGCAAACCCGGATGCCGACGGCGGCGGGCCGGTGGGCAGCGCATCATCCGGTCGCCGACTGCTTGGTCCTGACGGCGGCGGGCCGCACAGCAGAGGGATGCTGCGCGGCCCTGTGGGCGAGGCGTGGGGCGCTCGTTGTCAGGACTGAGGTCAGGGCGTTGCTTCGGCGGCCTCCGGTGCCGCACCTCGCCCGTGGGCCGCGGCCGTGCGAAGCGCGGTGCGCCGTGATGGTGATCGGGTCCTCGCGCACCACGCTCCAGCCGGCCTCCGCGAACGCCACCTCGTGCGCGGCCGACAGCGCGGTGGCCAGGTCCCGGCCGTGTCCTTCTGCGTAGGCGAGGTCCGGCGCGGTCACGCTCACCCGGTCGTGCAAGGCGGCAAGGACGGTGGGCGAGGTGTTGTCGACGTTGAAGACGCCGTCTCGAAGGTGCGGAGGCAACTGCGGGTAGACCCGATGTCCGATCGTGCCGCGCTCGCAGTCCTCTCGGGAGAATCCGCGGGCCCACAGCAGGTCGCGGGCGGCCTGGCACTCGGGGGTCTCCGGGCGCAGTCCGTCGCGCTCGCCGGTCGGCCGTTCGCCTCGGCGCACCAGGACGCCGTACAGGCTCGGCGCGTCCTCGCTGGCATTCAGGCCCCGGGCGCGCAGCGTGGCAACGGCGTCCCGGACCCGCTCCACCTTCGTCGCGTGCGAGAACGTCAGGAGGAGCGCGCCGGACGCCCTCATGACGCGGTACAGGTCCGGAGTCTCCCAGTACGGCGGGAGGACACCGGCCCGGGACAGGCCGCGCGAGGTGAGGGCCCGTGTCACGTTCCTCGCGGGTTCGTAGGGCGCGCCGGACACGAGCAGGCTGTGTAGCCGCCGGGTGCGGGTGAGCGAGGACTCGGAGGACGTCACCGTGTAGCCGATGTCGCGCAGCAGGCCAGCGCATTCGTCGAGGGCTCGGTTGCGCGCGCTTCGGACCGTCTGAATCCGGCGGGCCGGCAGCAGGGCCTCGTCGACGGCCCCGTCCTCGTACCACTCCACGATCACCGAGGAGGCGCGTCCGTGGGGTGCGACGACGGCGCCGACCGTGCAACGCAGGTTCCTGACCTGGTGCGCCTCTTCGGAGGCGAGGTCGGCGCGAGTCACTTTGGCGTCGGCCAGCACGTCGAGTGCGACCTGAACGGCCGGAACGGCGGCATGTTCAGGGAGGCAGCCGCGGACCGAAGGCCGAGGGGATGCGGACATGATGCTCCTTGTCGCAGGGGGGATGGCGCCGCGGCCGCGCCTGCTGGTAAGTGCGGCGCCGGCGGGAGTGAGCGCTTGATCTGGGCGGGCCGAGCTGAGTCGTTGCCCGCGGCCGAGCTGGCGCGCGAACCTCATCGGCCGTCGCTGGTGCCCGGTGGAAGCAAGGGGGAAGGTAGTTGTCTTGCCGAGCTGGTCAACCCCCAGCCGGGATCACATCGGCTCGGTCCGGCCTGCCGCCCGAGCCGGCAGCGGCCGTCGCCGCCGGGCCGAGCACCTCGAAGCGCGCGGGCGTGGTCGGGGCAGACGTTTGCGTCACCACCGGAGACCACCAGTCAGATCGGGCAGTCCCCGGAAGATGTCGTCCGCTGCTGGCCGCCGAGCGGGACCACTCACCAGCCACCGCGATCTGGCTACCTCGGCAGTGGCTGAGCAGAACCTCGAACAGGACCTGGAAAAGCAGACTGTGGGCCCTCGTACGGAGTTCGGGGGCGCGCTCGACGCCTCAAATGCGTGTGGCCGCCCCGCAGGAGGGGCGGCCACACGCAGTGGACGGGATCTACATCTACACGTGGGTGATAGCGGTGCTGCCGGCCAACGGAACGATGTTGGTCGGCGCATCCACGCGCTCATAACCGTCGGAGGCCACCGCCAGGTGAACCTCGCGGCCGTCCGATCCGGTGATGTGCAGAACGTCTCCGACGGAGAGCGCCCGCACGCCGCTTGGCCAGCTGCGGTTGAAGGAGTCAGCGCCGGCGCTGTTGCCGATGAGGTACACATGGTCGGCTGCCGCCTCGACGGTGGACGCCTCGACGGTCAGGACAAGGGGACCGTCGCCGAGGATCTCCGCCCGGGCGAGTGGCTGGCCGTGCTGGTAGCCGAAGAAGTTCAGGTACTGGCCACGCGGACCGGATGTGACGTTCAGGAGGACCGTTGCGGTGTAGCTCCTGGCCGAGGCTGCGGCCTGGGCGCGAGGCTGCGAGGCGCTGCCGGAACGTCGGAAAACGCCGGCGAGAGGACGAGGAAATCGGGGCATGGGTCAGCTCCGGACGGGTGCAGAAGGCGGTCTGCGGCAGATCGCGCAGTCGGTTGACGAGGCGCGGGCCGGGGCAAGTGTCAGCCGTCCGGCCCGGCTGTGGGGCGTCAACGTAGCCGCAGGAAGCGGCTGGTCAAGTGCGTCCACGGCCCCTTCGCCGTTGCAGGCCGGGCCCGCGCTGCGGCCCCTGGCGCTACACGGACCTCGCCTGCGGTGGCACCGGTCGAACAGCCCAGGGCGTCCCGACTCAACCCGTGCTGAGCGGCGGCGGCCTGCCCGAAGGCTCCGCCCTGCGTCTGCGGATCGGTTCGACCCTTCCTTCGGCACACCGCTGCGCCGACCGGAGGATCGGTCGGCGCAGCGGGGCCGCTACTTTCGGCGGCGGGTCCGGGTCTTCGCCTCCTCGATGGCTTCTTCGGGGGTCTTGCCCTCCTTGTGGGCGATCGCGGCGGCTACCTGCTGGATGGCGCTGTCATCGGGTGCGGGACGCCAGGACTCGAAGGTGTCGGCGAGCCACATGCGGGCCGCGTGGGTGGTCTCGATGGTCTCGGTCCGCCCGCGTCCGGTGACGCGTAGGGGGGTTCCGTCGGGGTTGGCGATTGCCTTGGCGGCCTTCGTGGCGGCCCGGGCCGCCTTCTCCAGTTCCCGGTCTTGCCGCCCCTTTCGGGCCGCGGCCTCTGAGCGGGAGGTCATGCGGCTGGGCCGGCGGAGAACGTCGACCGGAGCGTCGGGGAAGCAGACGGTGCAGGCGCGCTCCCCGGCGTCCCGGACGATCTGCTCGTCGGTCGCGCCGGAGTAGGCGGTCAGCCAGGCAAGTCGGGTGCGCTGCGGTCCGTTGTGGCAGGTGGAGCAGTGTTCGCTGCGGTGGGCGTGCCCGGTTCCGCGGTCGGGTTGGGCGAGGAAGGTGCGGCTCCAACCGCCCCGCCGCTTCCACTCGGCCAGGTACGGCGCCTGCTCCTGAGCGATCCTTCGGAGCTCGGTGCTCGCTGCTGCGTGGACGTCGAGGCCTGGGGGGAACGCATGGTCGGTCCGGTCGCTCCTGCGGGCGGCTTCGAGTGCCTGGGCGTCGGACATGCGCCACGGTCCGCGGCTCGTGCTGCCGGTCCGGCGATCTCCGACCGCTGCATGGAGCACCTCGACGGCGAGATCAAGGCGATGGCGCGCCTTCCGGTACCGGGAGTCGAGTGCGGCCAGAGCGATGTCGATCTCGACAGGAGTTGCCGTGGCGAGGGTGGTACCAGCAGCCCGAACGCGGTTGGCGGGCCAGGCGACTGTGAGACCGGTGGGGCTGTCGTAGGCGCTGCCCTCGACGGGCTTCATGTCGACGGTGCACCGGCGGCCGCGATCGGTCACGCCGGTGAGGGTGCCTGGATGGTCCAGGCCGTTCGGGGTGCTGACCAGCACGGCAATGCCGGGCCTGAGCAGGGTTGACAGGGTTGGGGTGTCGGCAACGACCATCGTCCATCTCTCCGGGGAGGGGCGGGTGCACCGGGGGCTGCACCGGGTTGATGGCCGTGAAGGTAGGGGCGGCGCTGTGCCGATCAAGTGGGCTTCGCCGCGGGCGGCTCGGGTGTCGACAGGCGGTACTTGGGTTGTGATCTGCTGCGCCGGCGGGTCGCTGTGATGTGGTCAGCGGGCCGCCCAAACGGGGCAACCGAAGGCGTGGACGGTCAGGATGAGAACGTCCCCGCCCTCCGTCCGCACTCGGCTTCGGGTGGCCGCGCAGCAGGTGGGCGGCCACCCGGGAAGTGGCAGGTCCAGCTCGGCGAGGCCGGGGTCCTGCTCGGTGGCCGGCTGCGGGCCGAGGGCTGCAGATGGGGGGTAACCGCCGGCGGGGTGTCCTGGTCCTGAAGTGGAGGGCACGAGGGGGTTGTGCCCAGAACGGCGGCGGCGATGGCGGGACATGACGGCAACGATGCCCGGTGCGTTGGACGGAGGCGGGCATTCTGGAAAACCGACACGCGGTGGGGTGATGGGGGTTGTCCTGCGTGGAGTGTCGCTCCAACCGTTTCGCGCGGGCCCGACCACTGTCAGCTGGCCTGCGGCCGCGGCTCGTTCTCTGGGGGCTCCGCCTTCCGCGCGGGCTGCCTCTCACCTCTTCTCTGCCTTCGTCGGAGGTCTTGCCCTCCTTGTAGGCGATCGCAGCGGCTACTTGCTCGATGGCACTGTTGTCGGGAGTGGGGCGCCAGGGCTCGAACGCGTCGACCACCCACATGCGGCCTGGACGTCCCCGCCCTGGGTGCGCTGTCGGCTGCGGATCATCTCGCACCCAGTTGGAGGGGTGCCGGGCAGCGGCCGGCTCTCAGTGGACGTTAAGTCCGTTTCTGGTAGCGGCCTCGTCCGGGTTGGGTGAGGAAGCCTTGGCGAGTGAGGCGTCCGAGGCGGCTGCGGGTGATGTTGACGGACGCCTCGTCGGTGGGCATGCCGAGGAGTTCGTGC
>NZ_JAQYWW010001202.1:0-19797 GCF_036322525.1 Streptomyces sp. BE20
ACTCCCTCAAAGGCGAGTCCTACCGCATGCGCGGCCGCGAACTCGGCCGCACCCCGACCACCAACAACGACTGAACACGACCGCACAATGGCCCACGATTGAACCGATCAGACCGGCCCGATTTCAGCCGTTGCCGACACGACAGAGTCCCAGGCTGATGCAGCCGTACGCCGGAGCACCGTCCCTGCCTCAACGGAAGGTCACGTTGTAGAGTCCGTGTCTTCGTCGTCCGGGAAGAAGAGGCCCTCGATCGGTTCGCCGAACACTGCGGCGATCTTGAACGCGAGCGGAAGGCTTGGGTCGTAGCGTCCTGTTTCGATGGCGTAGATCGTCTGCCGGGACACGTCGAGGCGGTCGGCGAGGTCGGTCTGGCTCCAGCGTCGCACCGCGCGCAGTTCCCTGAGTCGGTTCTTCATCGGGGTCGCGAAGTCTTGAACAGCAGAGCTGCGATCCAGATCAGGATGCTTGCGAGGAAGCTGATCTGGACCAGCTGCCGCAGGTCGCCCACCCCGGCCGCCTGGAGGAGCCCGACGGTATAGATCGCTGTGATCAGCACGCCGAAGCCGATCGCCAGCGCCTCGAGTTGGCAGCGGCGCTGGTACTCGTCCGCACGACGCAGGCCCCTGACCACGGCCCGGACGATCCACATTCCCGGGGCGAGGTTCAACAGCGACCAGAACAGCTTCCACGAGTCCGTCGAACCGAAGAGGCCGAGCTCTGCGATCAAGCTGAGCAGCCCAAGGGTGACGAGCGCCGGCAACCAGTCGAGCAACCAGGCGCGGGCACGGACTGTGTCGCTTCGGCTCTGACGGTTCTTTGGAGACCTATCCATGCGACAAACGTAAAGGACCCTTGTCGAAATGTAAATGGACCCTGTCAGATGGACAAGGGTGGTCGACGTTCTCAGCCCGGCTGAGCATCACCGTGGCACCGGCGCAGAACCGTGGCCGCCCGCCACGGCCGCCGGAGGGGTGGCCTCGCGGCCCCGGCCTCGCTCGACGATCCGCTGGACCGCCGCTGCCAGCGCCCGCTGGTAGCGCTGCTCAGTGTTCAGCAGCAGCGCTACAGCCTGGTGGTCGAGGGCGTGATCATTCGGGCAGTGATCGGAGACCGCCCGGTTGAGGAACGTCACCTTGTCGCTCAGACCCGGATGGTTGTGCTCCCGCGGCCAGCCGTGCCCGATCAAGCTGGTCGACGACCGCCAGGGGCGACTCGCCCGAGGCGGGGCTGGATGGTGAGCGGGCCAGGAACGGCCGGGACGGGTCGCCGAGGGCGAACAGCCGGACGTGGTGACCGGCGGTCCGGCCGGGCGCCCGGTCGTGGAGGGCGTGGACGGCGCCGAAGGCGCGCCGGCCGTGACCCTGGCGGCGGAGGTCCGGGTCGGTGGCAACCGAGGCGATCTCGCCGGCGAGAAGTCCGCGGCCGGGTCTGGGCACTGCGGTGGTGTACCAGCCCACCGCGATGAAGAGCAGGTGCCCGCCGTCCACGATGACGAACGCGGTGAACTGCGGGTCGGCGCCGAGGCGGGTGCGGAAGTACTCCTCGCACTCGGGGATCCGCCGCCCGGGCGGATACCGGCCGAGGCAAGCGTGATCATGCGCAGCCGGGTGAGCCGGACGAGGCCGAACGGGCCTGGCGGTACCGGTCCGCCGGTGGCAGCGCTCCGGGGCGGACCGGGGCCGTCCGGGTCGTGCGGCTCGCATGGTCGGCCGAGTCGGGCCCACGGCGGTCGCGGCGAGGCGCAGGCTGGCTCGGTGGCAGTGCCGGAAGGGACCGGCGCGAGAGGAAGGGAAGGACGGGCATGACGGGTACGTGCGGCCGTATCGTCTCCCTGCTGGGTGCAGTCGTGGTGATCTCCGGCGCGCTGTCCGCGCCCCCGGCCGGCTTCGCCGCCGCGGCCGCCCGTACCGGGGGGATCACCGGGCAGGCGCCGTGCCGGGAAGCCCCTGAGTTCACCTGCGGGACGCTGACCGTCCCGCTCGACCACAGCGGCGCCCGTGCCGGGACCCTCAGCCTTGAGGTGGCCGTCACCGGAAACACCGCCGCGCCCAGGGGCGACCTGCTGTTCCTCACCGGTGGCCCCGGCCAGCCGGGTGTCCCGGCGATGAGGCGGATCGCGAGCAGGCTGGAGCCCGTCCTGAAGGCGTACCGGCTGGTGATGTACGACCAGCGCGGCACCGGCCGCGGCGCGCTCCGCTGCCCGGGCCTCCAGGAGGACATGGGCTCCTCCGACCTCGCCGCACCGCGCAAGGAGTCGATCGCCGAGTGCGCCGAGGCTCTCGGCCCCGACGCCCGCCACTACAGCACAGCGGACACCGTTGCCGACATCGATCTGCTGCGCCGCGCGCTCGGCGCCCGGCGCCTGACCCTGGACGGCGTCTCGTACGGCAGCTTCGTCGCCGAACGGTACGCGCTGGCCCACCCGGCGCACGTGGCCCGGCTGGTGCTCGACTCGGTGGTGCCGCAACAGGGTTTCGACCCGCTCGACCTGGCAGCGCTGCCCGCGAGCGCCCGGGTCCTGCGGGCCGCCTGCCGAGCCACCGGCTGTACCACCGACCCGGCCGCCGACCTCGCCGCCACCGTACGGCGCTACGGCAACGGAGCGCAGGTCCTGAGTGCGCTCACGGGCTACGGGTTCGTCGACCCGGACTACGGCGGGGTTGCGGACATCCTGCACGAGGCCGCCGCAGGGCGGCCCGCACGGCTCCAGGAGCTCTTCGACCTCGTCCGCCGCCAGGTCGACGCCGCCTCGGCCGAGGAACTCAGTCAGGGGCTGCACTCCGCCGCCCTCTGCGCCGACTCGCACTTCCCGTGGGGCACCACCGACACGCCTGTCGCCGAACGCGCGGCCGCGCTGGAGCGCACCCGGCGGCGGCTGACGGCCGAACAGACCTGGCCCTACGACGCCGCGACCGCGACCGGGCTCGGCAGCCTCCTCGTCTGCCTCGACTGGCCGCGCCAACGGGTGCCGCCGACGCCACCGGGGCACCGCAAGCTGCCGAGGGTGCCCGTGCTGCTGCTCGGCGGCGACCGGGACCTGTCCACACCGTACGAACTGCTCCACCAGCAGGCCCGGTCGGTTCACGACCCACAGATCGTGATCGTGGCCGGCGCGACGCACTCGGTGCAGAACCGGGCGGCGGACCCGGCCGGACGGCAGGCCGTGTACGACTTCCTGCTGACGTAGCCAACGCCTGTGCCGGGCCGTGAGCGCGCCCCCACCGGGGCGGCGGCCCCTCTGAGGACGGAGCGCGGGGAGCCGGGTGCTCTCCAGGCGCGCCGCTGACCGGACGAATACGGGGCCGGGTCCGTACGGTCGGGTTCGATGGACAGGTGCTGCAGCGCGACGCGCAGCGGTCGTTCCCCCTCCGACTCGCCGGGAGCCGTCCTGACCGCCACACCATCAGTCCGTACACGGACGAGATCCGTAGCCGCCCTGGGGACGCTCCTCCTGCTCACTGCGGTGTCCTGCCCGGCCCCCGGCGTCGCCGCCGCGGCGGGCTCCAGCGGCGGGCGCCTGTCGGCGGTCATCCGCTACACCGAGTACGGCATCCCCCACATCGTCGCCGACGACTACGCCGGGCTGGGGTTCGGCAGCGGCTGGGCGCAGGCCCGCGACCAGGTCTGCGCACTCGCCGACGCGTTCCTCACCGTGCGCGGCGAGCGATCCCTCTGGTTCGGGCCCGGCCTCCCGCCCGACCCGCAGGGCTCGTTCGCCACGACCAACCTCGCCAGCGACCTCTACCACCGCGGAGTGCGCGAGGCCGGAACCGTCGAGCGGCTCCGCGAGGCCCCCGCCCCCACAGGGCCCAGCCGCGCGGCGGCCGACCTGGGCCGCGGCTGGGCCGCCGGCTACAACGCCTGGCTGCGCGCCCACAGGATCACCGACCCGTCCTGCGCCGGCGCAGGCTGGGTACGGCCGGTGACCGAGACCGATGTCGCGGCGCTCGACCGCTCCCTCACGGTCCTGCTCGGCGAGGGCCGCGGAATCGACGGCATCGCCGCCGCCGGACCGCCTGAATCGGGTTCCGCGCCCGCCACCCCCGAAGCCCGACCCGCACCCGACCTCACCGCACCCCAGGGGCCCGCGGCCGCGAAGGCCGTCCGCGGGCCCCTGCCCACCGGGCGGACCGGGCCGGGCTCCAACGCCGTGGCCTTCCACGGCTCGACCACGGATAACGGGCGCGGGCTGCTGCTCGGCAACCCGCATTTCCCCTGGCACGGCGCGCAGCGCTTCTGGCAGTCCCACCAGAGCATTCCGGGCGAACTGGACGTCATGGGCGCCTCCCTCCTCGGCACCGCGGCCGTCTCGATCGGGTACACCGCCGACGTCGCCTGGAGCCACACCGTCGCCACGGGCGTGCCGATGAACCTCTACGAACTGGCCCTGGACCCCTCCGACCCCACCTCCTATCTCGTGGACGGCCGCCCCGAGCCGATGACCCGGCGGACCGTCACCGTCGCGGTCAAGGAGGGACCGCCGGTCACCCGCACGCAGTGGTGGACCCGCTACGGGCCGGTCATCACCGCGCTCGACCTCACGGGCCCGCTGCCCTGGACCAGAGCCCGCGCCTACGCCCTCAACGACCCCAACGCCGCCCACCTTCGGGGCACCGACGCCGCGCTCGCGCTGGCCCGGGCGCACAGCACAGACGAGGTCCTGAAGGGCCTGAACCGCACCCAGGGCATTCCCTGGGCCAACACCATCGCGGCGGACGCGGCCGGTCACACCCTGTTCACCCAGTCACAGGTCCTGCCGCGCGTCACCGAGGACATCGCGGCGCGATGCTCGACGCCGCTCGGCACCCGGGTCTACCCGGCCACCGGGCTCGCCGTCCTGGACGGATCGCGTTCAGACTGCGCCCTCGGCAGCGATCCGTACGCACTCCAGCCGGGAATCTTCGGCCCCGGGGCGCTGCCCGTCCTCAAGGACGCCCCCTACGCGGAGAACTCCAACGACAGCGCCTGGCTCACCAATGCCGAGCGCCCCCTGACCGGGTACGAGCGCGTCTTCGGCACCACCGGGACGCCGCTCTCCCTGCGCACCCGCGGCGCACTGCGCGACGTCGGCGCCATGGCCGGGCGGGGCCACCTGACCGTTGCCGACCTCCAACGCCACCAGTTCGCCGACAGCTCCCTCGCGGGCGACCTCGCAGGCACCGCCCTGACCGCGTTCTGCACACCGGTCAAGGAACAGGCCGCCCAGAAGGCGGGTACCCGCCCGGCCGACACCGCCGAGGCCTGCCGTGTGCTGACGCAGTGGGACCGGACCGTGAACACCGACAGCCGCGGCGCCCTGCTCTTCGACCGCTTCTGGCGCGGGCTCGTCGCCGACACCACGGCAGAAGAACGGTGGACCGTGCCCTTCTCGCCCACCGACCCGCTCCACACCCCGCGCGCGTTGAACACCTCCTCACCGGCTCTCCCCCGAGCCCTGGAACGCGCCGTCGCAGAACTGCGCGCCGCCGGAATCCCACTGGACGCCCCCTGGGGCGACACGCAGTTCGTCGTCCGCGGCGGCACCCGGATCCCGATCCCCGGCGGTTCCGCGGAACTCGGCGTCTGGAACGTCATCGACGCGCTCTGGGACCCCGCCGCCGGCGGCTACAGCGACGTCGCATCGGGCACCAGCTACCTCCAGGCCGTCGGCTGGGACGACACCGGCTGCCCCGATGCGAAGACCCTCCTCGCCTACTCCCAGTCGGCCGACCCCACCTCCCCCCACCACTCCGACCAGACCAGACTGCTCTCGAACCAGCAGTGGATCACCTCCCGCTTCTGCGAGAAGGACATCCTCCAATCACCCGACCTGGAAGTCCTCACCATCACCGAACAGAACTGACCCACCCCAACGAACCGACCCCCGGCCCGCACACCCTTTGTCGACGACGGATTGGAGCCGCCGGGCTCGGCTCGTTCACCCTGGCCACCGACATCCCGGTCTACCTCTGCGACCCCGCCAGCCCCTGGCGACGCGGCGGCAACGAGCACACGAACGGCCTGCTCCGCCGGTACTTCCCCAAGGGCACCGACCTCCCGGCTCACGACCCCCGACACCTGGTCCGAGGTTCCCCCGAGGTGGCCGTCCCGTCCCTGGCCCGGCCGCGAGCGGCCGGGCCAGGAACAGCGGCGGGCCCTGGAAGCCCGGATCAACACCCCGCTGGAGGCCCACCCTCTTCACCCGGTCCTGACCTCGATGCCCGGCGTCGGTGTCAGGACCGCCGCCGTCCTGCTGCTCACCGTCGGCGACGGCACCGGCTTCCCCACCGCCGCCCACCTCGCCTCCTACGCCGGCCTCGCGCCCATCACCAAGCCGTCGGGCACCTCGATCCACGGAGAACACGCGCCCAGAGGCGGAAACCGGCGGCTCAACGGCGCCATGTTCCTCTCCGCCCTCGCCTGCATGGCGGGTGGGTTGCAGGTAGGGGGGGCCTGGAGCCCGCCGTCGGCGGTTCCTGCGAGGAGGGGGTGCGGCCCGATGGTCTACCGGCGCCCGATCAACGTCCCGACCAGCGGTGACACCCGGGCCGCGACCTCACGCCGGCCCGGTCGCCCACGGTTCGCGCGCGGATGGGTTCCCCGGGCGTGAGGGCCTCTCCTTGCCGGCCGGTCCCGGCTGAGCGGCTCCGCTCCTCGGCAGGGCCTCCCCCCGTGGTCTCCGGTCGACCGCTCGTCGCACAATGCGGCCGCTCACCGCAAATCCCTGCGGGGCGACTGTCGGCACCCACCGATGGGAACTGGAATACGCGGCACGGGCGGATTCGCGGGGCTTCGCCAGAGGTGCCGGTGCGGTACGAACAGCCGCCGAACCCAGGTGGCAGCGAGCGGCGGCGGCTCCGGTCCCTGCACTTCCTCCACCCCGCTCACCAGAGCCGTCTCCGCGCCGGCCGACGCGCGCGGCGAGGAACTCTCCGCCGCGGGTCGAACGCGGTCTCGACAAGAAGGGAAATCTCCGTGCGCAGACCATGGCTTCTTCTCAGTGCGGTCGTCCTGAGTCTCGTGTCACAGGGGGTGGCGTCGGGGGGCTACCCGACTGCCGCCGCGGTGACAGGGACCGCCGGCTCGTCGGCGGGAACCGGCACAGCCTCGACCACACCGGTGGACGATCCCGCCCTCTACTCCACCTTCGTGGCGGGGCACAGCTCTTTGTGCATGGACGTCAGTGGCGGTGATACGACCAACGGTGCGGGTGTGGTGCAGCAGTCCTGCGGCCCCGCACTCAGTCAGCAGTGGCGTCTCGAGGACACCTCGGCGGGCTACGTCCACGTCATCGCCCGGCACAGCTCGAAGTGCCTGAACGTCCAGGGCAAGAGCACCGCCGACGGCGCGGCGATCCTGCAGCGGCAGTGCACCACCGGCTCCAACGACGACTGGAAGCTGGAGGACGCGGGCAACGGCTACAACCGCCTGGTCGCCCGACACAGCGGCAAGTGCCTCGACGTGAGTGCCGGTTCGACCGCGCAAGGCGCGGCCCTCGTCCAGTGGACCTGCAACGGGGCCGGCAGCCAACGGTTCGCCCGCTCATCCCCGACAACGAGGCTGGTCACCTGGGGTGCCAGTACGGACAAGCTCGCACAACCCGCCGCTCAGAACCTGACGCACCGTCTCATCGTGCACACCAGTGCGGGAGGCAGCGGCCTGGGGATCAGGCTGTCCAACGCGTTCGGCGACCAGCCGGTGACGTTCGGCGCCGCCTGGGTGGGGCAGCGGTCGGCGGGCGCCGCCGTGACCCCGGGTACCAACCGCCCGCTGACGTTCGGCAGCCTCGGCTCGGTGACGGTCCCCGCGGGGGGCTCGGTGTACAGCGACCAGCTCACCGGCGCGGTCCAGCCCGACTCCGACCTGGCGGTCAGCCTCTACGTCCAGCAGGCCTCCGGCGTTCTGACCGGCCACAACGTTGCCAGTCAGACGTCGTACAGCGCCCCCGCGGGGGATCACGCGGCCGACGAATCGCAGACCTCCTACACCGATACCAGCACCTCCTGGGCCTACCTGGACGCGCTGGTGGTCGACGCGCCCGTCGGCACCGGCGCCGTGGCCACGCTCGGGGACTCCATCACGGATGGCTTCAAGTCCCCCACGAACCTCAACCACCGCTGGCCCGACTTCCTCGCCGCCCGGCTCCGGAACTCCACCGACACGCTGATCAAGGGTGTGGCCAACGAAGGCATCACCGGAAACAAGGTGCTGATAGACGGCGCCGGACAGAGTGCGATCTCGCGCCTCGATCGCGATGTGCTCACCCAACCCGGGCTGAAGACCATCGTTCTGCTCGAGGGTGTCAACGACATCAACCACACCACTACCCTCACGGCACAGCAGCTGATCGATGGCTACACAGACATCGTGAACCGGGCTCACGCGGCCGGGGTGTGTGTGGTGGGCGCGACGGTCATGCCATTCGAGGGCGGCACCCAGAAGTGGACGCCCGAGAAGGACGCGCTGAGGAACGAGGTGAACGCGTTCATCCGAACGGGCGGCATTTTCGACGCGGTCGTCGACACGGACGCCGCTCTCCGCGACCCCGCCCACCCCTCGCGTCTGCTGCCCCAGTACGACAACGACCATCTTCACCCCAATGACGCGGGACGGCAGGCCATCGCGGACTCGATCAGCCTGGACAAGCTGAACTGCACCCGCTAAAGGGGTTCAGTCCCGTAACTGCTGGTCAGTGAGCCGTGAGAGCCGAGGGCGTCGTGGACTGCCTGTGGACTGCGGTACGAGTGTCGCGGCAGACTCGTGGTCATGGTGTACCTGCGGGTTCTCACGACGAGCGACTGACCGTTGTGGCGTGAGGTTCGCCTTGCCGCACTGAGCGAGGCACCTCACGCCTTCAAGGCTGGGCTCGCGCAATGGCACGACGGTGGGGAGGAGCGGTGGCGCGAGCGCTTGGCACTGCCCGCCGCCTACAGCATCGTTGCGTTGCTGGACGGCCGAACCGTGGGTATGGCTGCCGGCCTTCCCGGGGATGGCGGCGCATGCGAGCTGAGGTCGGTGTGGGTCAGCCCCCAGGCACGGGGCCGCAGCGTCGGAGACCAGTTGGTAGCGGCCGTCGAGGAGTGGGCCCGGCACCGGGGTGCACGACTCTGAAGCTCGCGGTCCTACCGGGCAACGAACCCGCTGTAGCGCTGTATCGGCGCAACGGTTTCATCGATACGGGAGAACTCGGAGACCTGTTGTCCGACGGGGTGCTCGGGGAACGCCTGATGGTGAAGGTGCTTCGCTAAGAGGACGGCGTGCGAGCAGGACGGATCATCCACCGCGGGGGCGGTTGCCGTCGATTCGAAGGCCACCGGCACCGCCCACTTCCGTGCGGCGGTGGGACGGTCACGGGTGAGATGATGGTCATCCTGATGCGAAAGTAGCGCCCGTGGGCGTCGCCGGTTCGTGCCCATGACGCAACCGGATCTCCTCCCACCCGCGGGCCAGGGCCGTCACAGGCCGTCCTGGTCGTGCCAATGGTTCTGCCAGCGCGCGTCGAGCGCGTCGTCGGCGGCCTGGAAGCGGATGTCGGTGGACAGGCGGAACCTGCCGGCCGGGTCGTGGTTGTCCAGGGACGCGTGGATCACGTAGGGGCTGTGGACCATGAGGTCGCCCGCGGCGAAGTCGGTGACGAGCCAGCGGGTGTCGTACTGCTCGGCCAGGGCAGGCAGATCCGCGGCCATCGGGGCGGCCGGGCGTCGCAGTCGGCCGGCCGCCTCCTCGGCAAGGACGCGGCGGTGGCTGCCTTCGAGGTAGATCAGGGGCCCACGCGAGATCGGGCAGTCCCCCAGAGGAATCCAGGAGGACATGACCCGGTCGGTGCCCTCACGCAGGTAAACCAGGTCGTAGTGGGCCTGGGTAGCGGTGCCGATCCCCGATTCGCCCGGACCGACATGGCGGATGATCTTTCGGCGGTGCAGGTGCACCGCGCCGGCGCCGAGGAACCACCGGTGGAAGGCGACCAGGTCGGGGTTGCGGCACAGGTCCTCGTACTGCGGACCGGGAACGACCTGCTGGAACAGCAGGTGACGCAGGCGGGCGCGGTCAACGCCCGCCGCCGGGGCTGCCAGGCCCTCGGCCGGGTCGGAGCCGGGCCGGATCAGTCCGCAGTCCGACAGGACGGTGAAGTAGTAGGTGCGGAAGGCCTCGATCGTCGATCGTTCGAAGAAGCCGGGCAGGTAGAGGTACCCGTCGCGGTCCAGGCGGGCCGTCAGCGCCTCGCGGTCCAGGCGTTCCGTGTCCGGAACGGGCTCCAGTCGACCGAGCCTGTGCTCCCGGCCGTCCAGTCGGTAGCCGTTGGAGGTGAGGCCGCCCGGCGGCGTCCGGGTGGGATGTCCGATGCTCATGCCGCCATGCTGCCCGTCAGGGCGGGGCGGGAGAATGTACGCGTTCCGCAAGGTCTTGGACGATTGTCGACGCGAGGATCGGATGGAATCCGTTGCGCACTACCGCACACCTCCGGAAGGTGTCCGGACTCTGGGGCTCGCGGTCACCGGAGCGGGCCGGATCCTGGGCCAGCCCCCCTCCCGCGTCGACCGTGTCCTGAACTGCCACGCCGGTGTTCTGGTGTTCCACGGCTCGGGCACTCTGGAGCTGTACGGCACTCCCGGCCTGTGTCAGGTGCGGCCGGGCTCGTTCTTCTGGCTGCCGCCGGGGGTGCGCCATTGCTACGGGCCGTCGGCGGGCGGCTGGGACGAGTACTGGGTCCTGTTCGAGGGGCCTGCCGCGCAGGGCTACACGGATCTCGGCTACCTGGGCGCGGCCGGCCCGGTGCTGGAGCCGGCGGACGCCGCCGAGGCCTTCGCCCAGTGCGCCCGGATGCTGGAGCTGCTCGGCCGGCCGGAGTCGCTCGCCGGTCATGTGGCTGCCGCGAGCACGCTGCATGCGCTGATCAACGCGGTGGGGACCGGTCGGCGCACATCGGCCGAACCGGGTCGGTTCCGCCGCGACCTGGGCAGACGCGCGCTGGAGCTGCTCGACGGCGCGCACGGGCCGGTGCGGATCAGCGAGATCGCCAGGGAGCTGGCCGTATCCCGCGACAGCCTGGCGGCGGCGGTCCGCCAGGCCACCGGCTCCACGCCCACGGTCTACCTGATGCGACGTCGGGTCGACCGGGCAAAGGTCTTGCTGACCGACACCGACGCCCCGGTCTCCCTGATCGCCCGGGAGGTCGGCTATCCCGATCCGGCGTACTTCACCCGGGTGTTCACCCGCCACGCGGGTGTCGCGCCGTCGGTCTTCCGGGAGCAGCAGAGGCGCTGAGGGGCCGGCGCCGGCAGCGGGGCCGGGCCGGGACGCGGTCCGCCCGGCCCCCGCGCACCCCGTCCGCACGCTCCGAGGAACAGCGGCGCCGAAGCACTGGCGAAACTTTCGCATATCGAATACGTTCCTCCCACGCTGCCCGGTGCGCTACCACGTCGACGAGCCCCGCCACACGAACGGCGCCTACTACTCCGAGCAGCGCATCATGGCCTGGCGCACCGCCCAGGGGAAGGCTGTCTTCGCCGTCACCAACCGCTCCGCCACCGAGCCGTTCACCTACACCGTCGACACCCAGACCGCCGCCACCTTCCAGGGCCACCGCTACGGTCCCGCCACCACCGACGAGATCCTCCCCTTCAAGTCCGGTCCGACCCTGGAGATCACGGTCCCGCCCCTCTCCGTCGAGTTCTGGGTCCGCACCCCCTGAGGACCCCGGGCGCCGACAATCCTGGGCGGGAGCCCGGTCGAGCGCCCGGCCCCGGCCGGCACCGACTGCCATCGGTGCCGGCCACCACCCCTGACCCGACCCGCCCGGAAGGACCGATGGCCGACCATGCTCCGCGGTCCGGCCGCGGCCGTCCGTCTTGACCCTGGCCGCGGTGGCACGCTCGGGGGATTTCGGGGTGGGAGGGGCAGGTGGCGTCGGCAGTTCCTTCCGCTTCGGCGCGACCGGTGTCAGCGGCCGTGCCACCCGGCCCGCGACCGGCCTGGCCGGACGTGTGCCCGGTGCCGGCTTGCCTGGTGATCGCCGCTGGTCGCAGGGCGGCGGCGACGGGCCGGCCGGCGGGTTGGAGGAGGTCGGCGGAGGGGTGGCGGTGCAGGGCCTACCAGAGGCTGGGCGTCCCGACTGAGGTGTTCGATCAGACGGCGGCCCTCTGCACCCGGTGGCAGCGATCCAGGTCTTGGGACGGGTGGGTGCGTGGCCGGACGTACCGGTCGGCCGTAGCGGCGGCCCCCGTCCTCGCCGACCCGGACGGCCGGCGCTCGGCCGGCCGACCGGGCGAGTTCCTCCGGGGCCGCGCGCACGACCCCGGTGACCGGCTTGAGGCGGGTGAGTCGCGGACGGTGGCCAGGACGTGGGTGGAGTCGGTGCGCTGGGTGGTGTGCCCGCGGGCCAGTCCGGCGTCTTTGCGGCGGGCCGGGGCGAGGTCGAGGAGACGGTCCCCGCCCGGCCCTCCCCCAACAGGCGGTCGCGGTGGCCGGCGACTGCGGCTGGTTCAGGGGGCGGTGCGGAAGGTCCAGCGCAGCGTGGGGTCGGTGCGGGGTGCCACGAGCTTGAGCGGGGCTCCGTTGTTGCGCGCGCCCGCTCCGTCGAGGAGCAGGCCACTGCCGTGGTTGGCGATGGTGTACGCGCCGGTGCCGAGGTCGGTGATCGTCCACTGCTGGCCGGCGCCGCCGTCCCAGATCTCCTGGAACGCGGTGCCGCCGGTCGCGACGCCGGTGGCATCGACGACCAGGCCGTTGGTGCGGTTGACGAGCCGGTAGCGGCCGGTGCCGAGTTCGATCGCGTGCCACTGCAGGTTGGTACTGGAGTTCGCGGTCCACTGCTTGACCGGGGACCCGGCGCGCACGTCGCCGCCGCCGTCGACGGCCATACCGGTCGCGGTGTTGGTGATCCACAGCCATGCCTCGGGCGCAAGGGTGACCCGCAGCGAGCGGATCCGGTCATTGGCCCCGGTGATGCGCAGGTCCGCGGTGTCGGTGGTGAACGTCCACGGGGTGCCGGTGAACTGGTCGCCGGGGTAACCAACCACGCGGTACGCGGTGGGGATGTGGAGGGAGGAGATGCTCGCGGGTGCCATGCCGGCGGCCTGGAGCTGGGCGGCGGTGTGGCTGCCGAGCGGGAGTGTCGCGCGGGGACCGTGGAAGTCGACGTCGCGGAAGGCGGTGATGCGGGTGGGCGGAGTGAGGGGTGGGATGACGTTGGCGAAGGTGAGCCGCAGGGTGTAGGCGTGGGCGGGGAAGGGTGCGTTCGTGGGCAGCGGGATACGCAGGCCGTCGGCGTCCTGGGCCCATCCGGTGACCTCGGTGGACTGCCCGGCTGCGGGGCCGAGCAACCGCACGTCGGTGAGGGCGGTGAGGTCGATGCGCTTGCGGGAGCAGGTGGTGACGGTCAGGCCCTGGGAGGGCCAGCCGAGGGCGGTGGCATAGAGGGTGGTACCGGCCTTGTCCCGCGTGAAGCGGATGTCCTTGGCGGTGCCGACGACCGGCTTGGTCAAGGAGCCGCCCATCGCGGTCGGGCCCTCCCCGTACGCCGTCCAGACGCGGGTGTCGTAGACGGCCTCGCCGAAGCGGGTGAGGTGGTCGCCGATGCCGAGCAGGATGTCGCGCTGCCTCTGGGGGATGGTGCCGTCGGCCGTGGGGGCGACGTTGAGGAGCATGTTGCCGCCCTTGCTGACCCGGTCGAGCAGGGCATGCATCATCTGCTGGGTGGAGTAGTAGCCGATGCCGGTGGTGTAGCACCAGCTGGAGCCGCTGACGGAGTCGTCGGTCAGCCAGTACGGCTCGCGCAGATCGCCCGGCCCGCCGCGTTCGAAGTCGTACACCTCGCCGGGGCTCGGGTAGTGCTCCTTGTAAGTGGAGACCACCTCCTTGCCCCAGTCCTCGGCCTGGTTGAAGTAGTAGGACAGGAAGTCCAGGCGCCGCTGTTCGTCGACCTCGTCGAGGTTGAAGTCCTGATAGATGATGTCGGGATGGGCACGGTCGACGACCTCTTTGAGCTTGGCGTACCAGAGCCGGTTGGCGGCGGTCCGGTCGAGCTGACCGTAGAGCTTCTTCAGGCTGGGGTCGCTCTGGGCGGGGGCGAACTGGTAGTAGCCGGTGAAGTTGTAGGCGTGGTGCATGGCGACCAGCAGCTTCATGCCCTCACCGCGGATCGCGTCGGTGAACAGGCGTAGCAGGTCGAGCCGGGGACCGCGGGCGACGGAGTTCCATTCGTTGACCTGGCTGTCCCACATCGAGTAGCCGTCATGGTGTTCGGCGACGGGCCCGGCGAAGCGGGCGCCGGCGGCCTTGAACAGCCGTGCCCATTCGTCGGGGTCGAACTGGCCGCCATGGGAGACGAGCTTCGGTGCGAACTGGTGGAAGGTGCCGGCCTTGTCGCGGCCACCGTCGATGAAGGTGTGGTACGGCCAGGCTGCCGGGGTTCCGAAGGTCGCGATGTGGTGCTCGTTCGGGCCGGACCCGGTCTGGTACATGGTGCGCGGGTACCACTCGCTGCCGTACGCGGGGACGCTGAAGACGCCCCAGTGGAAGTAGATGCCGAACTTGGCGTCCTGGAACCATTCGGGTGCGGCGGTGTGCCGGCCCACCGAGGGCCAGGTCGGCGTGTACGGCCCGGCGGCGGCTGCGTCGGTCGCGGCGCGTGCGGGTGCGGAGGCGAGCAGGCCGGAGCTGCTCGCCATCGCGACACCGGCGGCGGCGCTCAGGAAGGTGCGTCGGGACAAGGACACGGGAACTCCCTCGGGATGGTTGAAGGAAGGGACGTGTTACTCGTGGGGCCGTCCGGAAGTGTCAGGACCGGTTCGAGGAGCAGGCGAACAGGGGCCGGGCGGCCCTACTCCGTGGCGTGGTTCCATCGCCTGCCGTGTTTCTGCGGACGGCGTCGAGATCTTCCCGCTGACGGGCCCGATGCCGGCGCGGTCGCGCTTCGTGCCGTTCGAACACGCGGACAGCGTGCGTGCGAGACGCACCCCCTGCCGTCACGAGAGCCGGGAACGGCTGGTCGAGGAATTGGCCATGGGTACACCTTGGGCGGGGAGGGGCAGGTGGCACGTGCGGCTCCGCGTGCCCGACAGATCAGCCGGCTGAATCAAACGTGGCATGTCACATACGTCGGTCGATCAATCAGAAGTCAACACCGGTTCGTCTGTCGAACTCGGACTGCTACAGCGCCAGGATCCGTCCGTCGACCCCAGGCCCGTCGTAGACCGGGCCGCATCGATGCCCGTGCCGCCTCGACGGGAGCTCAGGGAGCCAACGACCGAGCATGCTCCCGGAAGGGAACGGGCCCGCAACGACACCTGAACACACAGCTACGAAATCTGACGGAGCGTCTATTTGCCCACACTCAGCAGCTCGCAGGCGACAAACGGTTGGACACGTTTGGGTTTCGGCGAGGTCAAGCAGTAGGTGAACCATAGGTACCGGGCGAGCCGGCCGCCGGTCGGCGTATCGCCGCCACGACAGCTTCACCTCACACACCGGACGGGGAGCTTCTCGACCTGTCGGCCCCAGGTTCGCACCAACTCTTGACACATGGCGGCGACCCGGGTGTCATTCCCCTTGCCTGTCGACTTGTGTTTGTTTGTGACTTATCTCGTGTACTTCTGGCGACACTCCACGCTCGTCACACCCGCGGGGACGACCAGGCCGGCCGGTCTCGACGTTCGCCCCTCGCCCACCCACCCGGGAGAAACCACCCATGTCCAGGAGCGGAGCCCCCCTTGCGCCGCCGGGCCGTCCTGACCGCTGGTCGTCGAGCGGCGGAAGGACCGCACCGATGCCTGCGAGGCGGCCCTGCTGGGCGAGGTCGGACTGCTGACCCGGTTCACCCGGGCCGTGGCGGAACGGGCGCCGGGGGCGGAGATGAGCGAACACCTGGGCCATGAGGAGCACGATGTGGCCAGCCGAGGTTCGGGCGACAGCCGCAACGGCACCTCGCCCGGCCGGGTTCACCGAGCGGATCCTGCTGTACCCCCGGCACGAGCGTGCGGAACAAGCAGCAGAGCGGGCCGGGGGCCCGCCCCACCCGCTTCTACGACGCGGGGTAGGGCGGGCCCCTCACCGACAGCAGGATTTTGGTCGAGTTTCAGGACGGCGAGGGAATGACGGCGGGCCTGGTGCCGAACTGACGTCCCAGGCCATCGGGGTAGGAGCGCCGTCAGTCAGGCGTATCCGCTTGCGGAGGAAATCGAGGCTGCGGCGCATGGACAGCGCCGCCGACCACCCGGACGCCGCTCAGCGTGCTCCGGTGCAGTGCGTCGCCGAGGAACTGCCGTGGCCGGCCGAGCAGGTGCCCGTGGTCTACCGGCACTTCGCCACTCGCTGGCTGTGGGACGGCCCGACCGGAGGGGTGCGGCAGACGGCGGGCACCGTGATCGTGGCGGTGACCGTCGACCGGCCCGTCCTGGTGGTGGTGAAGGCGGCGGTGACACCGGTGCCGCACGGGACGGTGCTCGCCACCGGGTCGACCGTGATTCCGCCGGGCGGCACGACGGCGCCGAGGTTCTCGCGATCCAGGCTTGCGCCGCCGGTGGTGCGGAGTTCCAACTCGAACAAGGCCAGCCGCGCGGGCCCCCGGCCGATGACGCCCGACGGATGGGCGAGGGGCCGTCAGCGGTCGAGGAGGGCGTCGCGAACGGCGCGTTCCACCAGGGGCGCGGCGTTGGCGTGTTCCCTGGCGTTGGGGTGGAGGAGTGTGGCGCGTTTGCCGATGGCGGCGCAGTCGAACGGCAGGCCGCCGGGCACCGTGGTCGGCCAGAAGGGCTCGGCGTCGCCGCAGATGCCCTCGATCCACTGGGTGTCCTCGGGTGCGCACACGTCATGGCCCACGCTGGAGGTGTAGAGGTCGACGTACCCGTCGCCGCGTTTCGCCGCCTCCGTTCGAATGATCGTATTCATGACCTTCAGCGCGTCCTCGCGCAGCCAGTCGATGTCGGCGGGGCTGATCGGACCGAGCTGTGTGGGGCCGCCGCCGCAGGCGCTGCCCCGCTCCGGCAGGACGGCCGGGTAGCCGACCGTGATGACCCTGGCATGCGGGGCGGCGCGGTGGATCGCGCCGAGCATCCGGCCGTACTCGTCGCGGATCCTGGCGAGTTTCGCGTCGAGGCCCTCCACGCCCTCCGGTGGATTCGTGTAGTACGCCGCACAGGAGACATGGGCGAGGGCGAGGTCCAGGCATTCGCCGAAGGGGAGGCTGATCGCGCCGATGCCGACGGTGACGACATCGGTGCGGTCTCCGAGTCGGGCCCGCCGGATCTGCGGATCCACCGCGGGCCACCCGGCAGGGTCCCCGGCGGGTGGCTGCACCGGACTGGTCGGCTGCTGCCTCTCGCGGGTGATGTTGCCGATGGCGGCGTTGTCGCAGCTGACGTCGGTCAGGTTCACGGGCCTGTCCGGCGGGCGGGCGGCGAGCGCCCGCCGTACGAGGTCGGGGTAGGCGTGGGCGGTCCGATCGCATCCGTCCCGTGACGCGCTGCCCAGTGCGGGCCTCGGGTCCCCGATGAAGAGGCCGGCGGTGTAGGAGTCGCCCAGGGCGGCCCACTCGTAGCGATCCCTGCTGCTGCCCTCGGCCGCGGCCGAGGGCAGCAGCAGGGTGACCGCCAGCACGGACAGTCCCACCATCGGTGCTCGGGCTCGCAGACGGGTTGAGGGGTGTCGCACGGTTCCTCCGTGGCATGAGACGAGGCCGGGCCGGGGCACGGCTCCGGACGGCGCGCGGTGCGCACGAGAAACGTTCCGCATGCGTAGCACCCATTCCCGCACGGCCTGGCCGTTTCCACTGGCCGGGCCGACCAATCGGATTCCTCGCCGTGCTCCTGTGGGGGTGGTTCGTATGCCGGTCCGGCCCGCGTCGGGGACGGGGCGGGTAGGCATCGCTGGGCCGTCGCCACCGTCGACGGCCCAGATCGTGCGGGATACCCGTAGGCGGTCATCGCGACGGCCGTCGCCGCACCGTGGCCGAAGTCCCGGCCGCGCAGCACCGCGGCTCACGCCGCCGAACGCGCCGCCCGTACCCGCACCGACCCTGTCGAGGCCCAAGGGCGCCTCGCCGCACCGATCGCCACGTTCGAGCGCCTCGGCGCCACCTACGACGCCGCCCGCCGCCACCGCACGCTGCGCGAACTCGGCAAAACGATCTCCAACCCCCGCGGCCGGGCCGGCTACGGCGACCGCCCCCCGCGCGAAGAACAGATCCGCGACCTCCTCACCACCGGCGCCACCAACAAGGACATCGCCGCCCCACTCTTCCTCTCCACCCGCACCGTCGAGAACCACGTCGCCCACATCCTCACCAAACTCCGCACCACCCGCGCCCTGGTCCACGCCCGACGAACCGGCACCGCAAGCAGGAGCGCTGACCACCGAATGTTCCGCGACCTGCCGGCGGACCGTGGAGGGCAGCCGACAAACGCAGGCGCAGCCGCAGGGCCCTCGCGCCGTCGATTCCGGCAACACTCGTCCGCGATCACGCTGGTGGCCCATGTCAGTACATGCGGGCCTCGATCATGCCGGCCCGGCGTCTTCGGGCGGCCTCGGGCACCTGGGGGCCGACACCGGAGGCGGGCACTGGACAGGCCCGCGGCCTGCTCCGGGGTACCTCGCGGAGGCGCCCGACGGGCGGGACCCGGGGAACGTGACACCCTGTCGGCTCAGGAGGAACACTCGACCTCGTGCACGGCCTGGGAGCCGATGTGGGCGCGGAGCGCGTCCGCGGCCGCCACCGGGTCGCGCCGGCGCAGCGCGTCCATGATCACGTCGTGCTCGGTGACCGCGGAGCGCCAGTCCCGGCCGACCGTCGGTACGGTGACGCGGTAGCGGCGATGGTGAGCAGCAGTTGCTCGGTGAGGTCGTGCATGACGCGGTGGCCCGCGCTCTGGGCCAGGGTCCGGTGGAAGCGGGAGTTGAGTTCCGCCATCTTCTCCAGTGTGCCGACGCCCAGTGCGTCACGCATTGCCTGCCGGGTGTCCTCGAGTTCGGCGAGCCGGGTGTCGTCCATCCGCTCGGCCGCGAGTTGGGCGACCAGCGTCTCGACGGTTTGGCGGGCGAGGAAGACGCCTCGCATCTCGGCGACGTCGATCGGCGCCACGGTGGCACCCGCGTGGATCCGTGAGACCAGCAGTCTGTCGGCTTCCAGTCTCTTCACCGCTTCGCGGACGGGGGCTTGCTGATGCCGAGCGATGTCGTCTCGTCGACGCAGGCGCCGGGACGTCGTCGGTGATGGGATGGCCGGAGAAGTCCGCGAAGGCCTGGAAGCACTGGAAGCCGTCACCCTGTGGGTGACGGCTTTCCCGCGTCCTGTCGCACCGCCCAGGGGTGGAAGTCGCCGAGCCGCAGGCGGCCCGTCCGGACCAGGCGGTGACGCCGGGGTCAGGTGTCGGCGGTGGGCGGCTGTCCGGCGTTGTGGCGAAGCTGTTCGTTGATGCGCAGGGCTTCTTCGAGTTGGTCTTCGAGGATGATGATGCGGCAGGCGGCGTCGATGGCGGTGCCCTGGTCGACGAGGTCGCGGGCGCGCATGGCGATGCGTAGCTGGTAGCGGGAGTAGCGGCGGTGGCCGCCGTCGGAGCGTAGCGGGGTGATGAGGCCCTGGTCTCCGAGGGTGCGCAGGAAGCCGGCCGTGGTTCCGGTCATGGCGGCGGCGCGGCCCATGGTGTAGGCGGGGTAGTCGTCGTCGTCGAACGAGCTGACGATGTCGGGGGTGTTCGGTGTGCGGGGCGGGTTGGTGGCCGTGGTCACTGCACCTCTTCCTATTCCTGGTACGGGAACGCGTCGAGGGGCCCCGGCGCCGTTGCGGCTCCGGGGCCCCGAAGGGGAACAACACCATCTACCGGC